>SVQJ01000001.1 GCA_015065395.1 Oscillospiraceae bacterium | reverse complement strand
ATTAAGATCCGCACTTATACTAAGATTCTTTGCGCCTGAGCGGCCGAATTCATAAAGAAGCTGAGCGATAAAATGTCTCGCTCTGCGGTTCAGGCGGCATTTTATCACAAGACGCATCCTGCAGGTGTTCTGTACCTTATAAACAGGTGCCTCAAAGGGACCGAACACCACGGCCTCCACGTCGGAATACTCACCCGACAAAAGCTCCTTCGTTCTGCCGGCAAGCTTCAGTGCTCCTGCAGACAGCAGAGCTTCATCGCTTCCGGAAAGGGTTATCACGCCTATATCGCAAAAAGGCGGAAACACCAGCGCCTTTCGCAATTTTATCTCGCTTTCATAAAAGCTTTTATAATCCTGCATTGCCGCCAAGCGTATTATCTGGGAATCCGGATTTGAGGTTTGGATAACGGCCATGCCCGGGTCCTCTCCCCTTCCGGCTCTGCCCACAACCTGAGTGAGCATGGAAAAGGTTTTTTCGCTTGCCTTGAAATCGTCAAGATACAGGCTGGAATCAGCATTCATGACGCCCACGAGGGTCACCGCGGGAAAATCGTGCCCCTTTGTGACCATCTGCGTTCCCAGGAGGATATCAGCCTCACCCTTACGGAATTTCTCCAATATCTCGCTATGAGAGTTTTTGGTTGTTGTCGTGTCCATATCCATGCGGATAACTCTGGCGCCGGGAACAGCCTTTTCGATCTCCTCCTGAGCCTTCTGAGTTCCGCATCCCACAAATCTGAAATGCTCTGCCTTACATGAGGGGCAAAGCTCGGGCAATTTGGTTTTATATCCGCAATAGTGGCAGGACAGCACGCCTCTCTCGCTTCGCATACGCAGATACGCCTTCGCATCGTCCGTCTCTCCCAAGGGCATTTTTGTGTGATATGTGAGAGAAACGGAGCAGCTCGGGCAATTTATCGCCTCACCGCATACCCGACATGAAACTGCGCTGTTATATCCTCTGCGGTTGAGAAATACTATGGACTGCTTACCCTCAGCATATACACGGCAAAGAGACTCGCGAAGCACCGTACCGACGGGGGAAACATTACCCGCGTCCCCTTCAAATCGCATATCGCTTATCATGACCTGGGGAAGAGCTGCCCTTCCCACGCGGTTTTTCATTTCAACAAGGGTATACACGCCGCTTACCGCCTTATGATAGGAGGCAAGGGAGGGGGTTGCAGAGGAAAGGAGCATCAGGCAATTATGCTTTCCTGCTCTGTACCTTGCCACATCGTGTGCAAGATATTTAGGATCCGTATCTGATTTATAAGTATGCTCCTGCTCCTCATCGATGACTATCATGCCGATATTTTTAAGGGGAGCAAATATGGCGCTTCTCGTTCCGATAACAACGCTTGCCTCACCCTTCTTTATCCTCTTCCACGCATCAAATCTCTCCCCCTGAGAAAGATTTGAATGGATGACCGCCACCCGATCTCCGTACATTGAGCAAAAATATCCAACGGTCTGAGGGGTGAGGGATATCTCAGGAACCAGCATTATAACGCCCTTGCCATCTGCGATGACAAGATCTATCATTTCCTTTATTACCCTTGTTTTTCCGCTTCCCGTCACTCCGTGAAGAAGCGCCGCCTTTGCGCTGTCGCTTCGGTACAGCTGAGAAAGGGTATCGTACGCTACGGTCTGCTCCTTTGAGAGCGGCGGCTCACTGCTTTTATTTTGGCAGTTGCCTATATACGGGTTTCTGTAGCTTTCTATCCTCTCGATGGAGATTATCCCTTTTTTCTCAAGGGTTGAGAGCTGTGCCTTCACGTTTTTGCCGATCCTCATCTCCAGCTCATCTGCTCCGGCACGGCCTATTTTAGACAAAAGCAAAATAATTTCCCTTTGTATGGGGCTCCTGGTTTTTTCTGCCGCCTTCAACGCTTCCGTTTTGTCCTTCAGAGAAATATATGTTATATACTTAAAATTGGTTGCCTCTTTTACTTTTGCCTCTTTTTTTACAAGTCCCAGCTTTACAAGACTTGCAGTGAGGGTTGCGGCTTCATCGCCGAACTGGCTCTTGAGCTTTCCTCTTGAGACCGTCCCTCTCGCCTTTATATAGGTATAAAATATAAGTGCCTTCTCGGAAAGCTTACTCAAGCCCTTTTCACTGTCGGTCACCGTCAGATACTCATCAAGCTTTGAGAGTGCCGCCGAGGGAACGGCACATCTTACCGCCTCTCCGAAGGTACACAGGGTATAATCACACAGAAAGCGGCAAAGGGATATCGCCTCGCTGTCAAGGAGAGCGCCCCCCGCCGAAACTGCGGCAATAGGCTTTGCTTCGTCATATTCGGTACTTTCCGAAAGAGACGTTACCACCGCCCCCACGTTACGGTTTCCCCGTCCGAACGGAACGCTTACAAAGCATCCCTCGCAAACGCTGTCCCAAAGATCCGACGGGATATAATAATCGTAAGGTCTGTCTGCATGATAGGGCACGTCAAGGATACGCACCGATGCATATTTGGCTTTATTTACTTTTTCCAATCCGTTCCCTCCCCATGCATTTTCATATTTCAAAAAACTGCCGTCAGCAAAGCGGCGGCAGTTGTTGATTTTCAGTTCTCTTCCGTATTCTCTTCTTCTGCGATATCGCCGTCCGTATAGCCGACGATAACAAAATCCTTATTGTAAAGCTTATTTACAGCTACCTTTACCGCCTTTTCATCTCTGTACTCGCGGTTTATCATGGAAGCGATGCTCTTATCAGTTTCTTTATTTGCGATCCTGTGCTCGGCGATCTCTCTCTGGTTTACGTACTCATCTGTGATCATTCTCGCGCACTTTGCAGTTGCGAGAGCAAGAGTATATCTGTTGAATTCGCCCTTGGTAAGGTCTGTGATGGAAGGTTTGATCATGATTTTTCTCCTTTGTTCCTCTTTATCTGGATGTGAAATTATCTGCTGTTTCTTTCATGGCGCAGTATCTGTTCTTTTCCGCGCTGATTATGGAGCGGATCCTTTCGGCGCACTCCTCTATCTTGCCTGTTTCATTAACGACTATATAATCGTATTTTTCGGCAAACTCTATCTCCTCCGCCGCTCTTTTGAGCCTTTTTGCGATGACCTCCTCGCTTTCTGTGCCTCTTTGGCGAAGGCGCGATTCAAGCTCGCTGAGGCTTGGGGGGATGAGCATTATGAGCACTGCCTCGGGATATCTTTTTTTGATCTGCAATGCTCCGTCCACCTCGATCTCAAGGAAGAAATCTCTTCCCTGCTCCGTTGCCTCGACCGCAGGCTTTTTGGGCGTTCCGTAATAATTATCGCAATAGCTGGTATATTCAAGGACCTCGCCGTTTGCGATCATATTTTCAAAATCCTCTTTTGCTATGAAATGGTACTCTCTTCCGTCCACCTCGCCCGCTCTCGGCTGCCTTGTGGTTGCGGAAACGGAAAGAGCCATCTCCGGCATCAGCTCAAGCAAGGCTTTTACAACGGTTCCCTTTCCGCCGCCGGAGGGGCCGGAAAGAACCACTACTTTTCCGTTATTCATCATCCATATCCTCGCTTTCTTCTCCTGCTATACGGGCGGTGACGGTTTCTGTCTGGATAGAGGAGAGGATAACATGGTCGCTGTCCGTTATTATGATAGATCTTGTTTTTTTGCCGCCTGAGCAATCCACCGTTCTTCCCGAATCCTTGGCATCCTGAACGAGCCTTTTGGCAGGAGCGCTTTCCGGGCCGATTATTGCCACTATTCTTTCTGCGGCGATCATATTATTGAATCCGATATTAACAAATCTCATTTTATTCTATATTCTGTATCTGTTCTCTTATTTTTTCAAGCTCTGCCTTAACGTCCACTACCAGATGAGCGATATCAGCGTTGCTTGCCTTAGAGCCTGTTGTGTTTATCTCACGGTTCATCTCCTGAAGGAGAAAATCAAGCTTTCTGCCGCAGGGCTCGGGAGATGCGATTATTTCATAAAAGGTCTTGAAATGGCTTTCAAGGCGGACAAGCTCCTCATCAATAGCCGCCTTATCCGCAAATATGGCAGCCTCAGTAAGGATCCTCTGCTCGCTTATCTCCACATCGAAATCGGAAAGCAGCTTTTTGATCCTCTCCTCAAGCTTTGCGCTGTAGCCCTGAATATCATTTGCTGAAAGATCCTTGATCCTTTCGGCGATAGCTCTGATGCCCTCGATCTTTGCTGCGATATCCTCCACAAGCCTCTCGCCCTCGGCCTTTCTTCTTTCAAGGAAGGATTCTATTGCAACATCAAGAACGCTCTGAACATCCAGCCAATCTCTCTGTGCATCCTCCTCGGGACGGACAACACAGAAAAGCTCTTTATTCTGGGCAACACTCATAACGCTTATATCATCGGGAAGGCCGAACTCATCTCTCAGCTTATAAAGTGCCTGTATGTAAGACAGTGCCGCGGCACTGTCAAGAGCAGTCTCGATACCCTTCTGCTCAATTATCTCAACTCCGATATAGATCTCCACCTTGCCGCGGACTATACCCTTCTGAGTGAGATATGCCTTCACCTTTTCCTCAAGATAGGAAAAAACGCGGGATATTTTAACGGAGCAATCCAGATATCGGGAATTTACGGATTTGATCTCGCAGGTTATATTCTTAGAGCCATCGGCGGTGAGAGCCTTTGCTCTGCCGAAGGCCGTCATACTGTTTGCCATAAATCGTTTCCTTATTAACATATAGGAGCACACCGCCCCAATTTAATTTATACATATACAATTATAAACCTTTCCTCTCTCTTTGTCAACTTTGGGAAAGCTTTTTTTCCTTTTTTTCTTCCAAGACCACGCACACCGCATTAAGCACCACCAGAGCCAGAAGCATCCCCGCCACGCCGCTCACCTTATAACCGATATACACCGAAAAAAGTGCCACAAGGGGATGGACCCCTGCCGCATTTCCCACGAATTTCGGTTCAAGAAATTGGCGCAGGGCTGTTACAAGCAAAAAAAGGACAGTCATATACAGTGCCTGCACCGTTCTGCCCATGAAAAAAAGCACCGTCGCCCATGGCACAAGCACGGTTCCCACTCCGAGGATCGGAAGGATATCAACAAGGGCGGTTATAAATGCGCAAAGGATCGGAAAATCGATGCCGATGATCCAAAACCCCACCGAAAGGCAAGCAAAGGTTATGCAAAGGAGAGAAAGATATGCTTTGGCAAATCTTTTCAAAGCCCTTACCGTTACGCTCACCCATGAGGACAGGGAATCTGCGGCTTTTTTGGGAAGGATTCTCCTGAGCTCCCCTTTTACCCTTGAGCTGTCGCATGAAAAATAGTACAGCGCAATGATAAGCACTGCTATGAAAAAAAAGAAGGAGGGTGTTGATGAAACGAATCTTCCCACAAAGGCAGTAATCGAGCGGCTGAATGCAGAAACCGCATCCGATATAACTCCGTTTGCATCAAAGCTTATCTCTTTTCCACCTACCCTTATATCCTTCACCATATCCATTGCCTTTTTGGCACCCCGGCTCACAGGGCTTTTCGGATCTGCTATCAGCTCTCCTGCTTTTCTGAGGGCATTGGCAAGCTCGCCTGCAAGGGTTGAGCACAAAAACCACACAGTCCAGCCTATCGCGGCAACTATCACGCATATAAGCACTATCCCCCATATTTTACATGGGATCCTCGTGCGTCTGCAGAGAAAATTACAAACGGGACGTATTATTAGCGACAGAATATACGCGATGCCGAAAGGCATCAGTATGGGAAGAGCGAAATTCACGATCAGATATGCCGCCGCTACAACGATACCTGCCGCCACACCGTAATGAACAAAGCTTCTTATCTTTTCTTTTATCATCCTTCTCACCTCTTTTCCTGTTTTGATTATTGCCCATAGATTGGACTTTTACAAAAATATAACAAAGAAAAGCAAAAAAACTGTTTACTTAATCGGTGGATTTTGGTACAATTAAGCTGTTATGTAACCGAAAGGATATACTTTGATATGAAAAAACTTATTTCTGTTATTTTATGCCTCTGCACCGTCCTTTGCCTGTTCTCCTGTGATTCAAAGCCCAAGGACAAGCCGGATGCCATCAAGAGCGTGGACGAGATACAGGACATCGTTGAAGTTGAGATGTACGTTGAGGACTTCGGCCTCATCACCCTTGAGCTTTACCACAATATTGCTCCCATAACCGTTGAAAATTTCGTCGGTCTCGTTCTTGATGATTTCTACAACGGTCTTACCTTCCACAGAGTCGTTAAAGGCTTTATGATCCAGGGCGGCGACCCTGAGGGCAACGGTACCGGCAACAGCGGAAAGAACATCAAGGGTGAGTTTTCGGCAAACGGAGTTTACAATCCCTTATCCCACGACAGAGGAGTTATCTCCATGGCAAGAGGAAGCCACAGCATGGATTCTGCCTCCTGCCAGTTCTTTATCTGTGACTCCGGTAATTACAAAGCAAGTCTTGACGGAAATTACGCTGCCTTCGGTAAGGTGATCAAGGGCATGGACGTTGTGGACGAGATAGCAAAGGTTGAGGTTGATTATAACTCCTACGGCACCGAGAAATCCGTTCCCAAGGAAACAATTAAGGTCGGCTATATAAGAGTTTCCGACACATACGAGGACACTGAAAACAAGGCAGGCGTAAAGGAGCTGGAAAGTGCTCCCGATCCCGATGCAGAGCCTGTACTGGTCGAGATGAGTGTCGAGGACTTTGGCACTGTCACTCTCGAGCTTTACCCCGGAATCGCTCCCGAAACCGTTGAAAACTTCGTAAGCCTTGCAAACGAGGGCTTTTATGACGGGCTTACCTTCCACCGCGTCGTTGAGGGCTTCATGATCCAGGGCGGCGACCCCGAGGGTAACGGAAGCGGCGGCAGCGATGAGAACATCAAGGGCGAGTTTTTGACCAACGGATTTAACAATACCCTTTCCCATGACAAGGGAGTTATCTCCATGGCAAGAGCTACATCACCAAACTCCGCATCCAGCCAGTTCTTCATCTGTCTCTCCGGCGATCACAAGGCAAGCCTTGACGGAAAGTACGCCGCCTTCGGAAAGGTTATCGACGGCATGGACGTTGTGGAGGAGATCGGTGACGTTGAGGTGGAGTATAACGTTTACGGCACCGAAAAGTCCGTTCCCACAGAAACTATTACCATTGAATACGTTAAGGTTATCGGCGAAAGTGCCGAAAGCGATAAAAAATAATAAAGATCTGAAGAGGAAAAATTATGGAAAACAATATTATCAAGGCAAAGATCGAAATGGAAAGCGGCTCCGATATCACCCTCGAGCTCTATCCCGAAATTGCACCCAAGACCGTTGAAAACTTCGTGAACCTTGCAAACGAGGGCTTCTACGACGGACTTATCTTCCACCGCGTTATTGCAGGCTTCATGATCCAGGGCGGCGACCCCATGGGCATCGGCATCGGTGGCAGCGGCCACAATATCGTTGGTGAGTTCGCTCTCAACGGTGTTAACAACACTCTTTCCCACAAGAGAGGCGTTATCTCCATGGCAAGAAGCCAGAACTACAACAGCGCATCCAGCCAGTTCTTCATCTGCCACGCAGACGCAACATTCCTTGACGGTCAGTACGCCGCTTTCGGTAAGGTCATCGAGGGAATCGAGACCGTTGACGAGATCGCGTCAGTTCCCACAAATATGCAGGACAAGCCCATGAGAGATCAGAGAATGGTAAGCGTTACCATCGTTGAATAAGATTCATAAAAAAAACGGCCGCTTTTTTGAAAAAAAGCTTGGCAAAAAACTTTAAGAAATTGGTTTAGCTGAATCATGCAAGGCAAAAGGTGTCGCCAAAGCAGAAATCTGCTTTGGCTGAGGCACCGAAGGTGCCATAACCTAAAAAGAAGGAATAAGGGGAAAATGAACGAGCTCATTTTCCCCTTATTCCCTCTTTTTAGGGCCTTTTTGCCTTTCCACTATCGTTGTCTTCTTAAAGTTCCTTTGGTTCTTTCCTTTCAAGGAAAGAACGAGAAAATCCATATCCATCCGTAAAGAAAAGGTTTACTTCACCGCCACGTCAAACCGAAATTTGATAACCACCCTTCATGTTACATTTTGACAAAAAAATGTTCTTTTTTCATTGAAATACAGCGGTTATATGTTATAATATATCATATATTATACGAATATCAGTATCATATAAAAAGGAGGTTTCATTTTTATGAGATACTGCTTTAACTGTCTGAACGAGATAGCACCGGGAGACAAGAGCTGTCCCTTCTGCCACAAGAGCACAAGCATCACTGTTCCCGAATATCATCTTTTGCCCGGGACCGTGCTTAACGGCAACATTCTCATAGGCGCCTCACTCGGTGAAGGCGGGTTCGGTATTACCTATATGGGTCTGGAGCTTGATTCAGGCACAAAGGTTGCAGTCAAGGAATTCTTCCCCGGCGGATATGTCAACCGCAACAACAGCGCCTCCGCAAGCATCACCTGCAGCAAAAATCAGGACCGGTCGGACTTCTTTGAAAAAGGCAGAGAAAGATTTTTGAAGGAAGCAAGGATCCTTGCAAAATTCTCCGGAGAACGGGGCGTTGTTTCGGTCAAGTCCTTTTTCGAGGCTAACAACACCGCTTACATCGTTATGGAATATCTTGAGGGCATGGATCTGAAGGAATACATAAAGCAAAACGGTGTTATGAGTGCGGATCACGCCATCGATCTGCTCCTGCCCCTTATGTACACTCTTTCCAAGATCCACAGCCAGGATCTGATACACAGAGACATTAGCCCCGACAACATCCGCCTGGTTCTTGGGGGGCTTAAGCTGCTTGATTTCGGTGCCGCGAGAGATGTTTCCGCTGATGCCAACAAAAGTCTGTCCGTTATGCTGAAGCCCGGATATGCTCCCGAGGAGCAATACCGCACCCACGGTGAGCAGGGGCCCTGGACTGATATTTATGCTCTTTGCGCAACCCTATACAAATGTATAACGGGAATCACTCCCCCTGAATCCAACGAGCGAATTTTTAACGACACGCTGAAAAGGCCCTCGGAGCTTGGGATCTCCATCAAGCCTGAGATCGAAACCGCGCTTATGAAGGGATTAGCTGTTGCAGCCGCCGACAGATACCAAAGCATCGGGCAACTGATCGACGACATAACGGACAAATCCGCCACCATGACCGTTGCAGACCGTTCGACGCAGACGGTGACCGTTAACCCGGATGTATCTGCCCAAGCATTCGACCAAAGCATCCACACCGAAAATGCAGGCGGACAAAAAAGAAACAAGGGATCTGCCTTTATTCTCATTTTGGTGTTAATTGCACTAATATGTGGGATCGGCTTTGCTATATATTATTTTTCGCAAGGCAACGATGATGGTCCGGATGATAAGACCGTTATAACCACAGAAAATGATCGGGAAACGGCTTCACCTGAGGATACCTCAAGCGCCGACAGCCACGAGCAAACAGATAAAACAGATCAAACAGACGACACGGCAGATTCAGAAGGGCCTTCCCCCGAGGAGACGGGTGTTCCCTTTCTTGGCATCAGCTTTGCATTATTTGAAGCCGAAGATGCTTATACTCTTTACAATTCCAATCAGCGCGGCGTATATATTATGAGCGTTATAAAGGGATACAATGACAAATACATAAAAAAAGGCGATAAGATTGAAAGTGCAAATTCCACGGCAATTAATACCGCCGACGATCTTCTGAACGTCTTTACACAGTGCAGGATCGGGGACACAATTTCCGTTGTGATTCAAAGAAACGGCAAAAGAACCGTAACTCAGCTCACCGTTTTTGCAAAGCCCGAGGCAGATTATTCCGATCCCATTGAGGCTCAAATCAACGTTAAGGATTACGGAACCATAACCCTTGAACTTTATCCACACATTGCTCCCGAAACCGTAAGCTACTTCGTTGAGCTGGCAGAGGGTGGGTATTACGACGGTCTTCCCATTTTCCACGTTTTTGACGACTATTATTTGGGATTTGGTGATTACTACGGAGTGAAAACGGGCAACGGTCCCGCAACGGTGGTGGAAGGAGAGTTTAGCGACAACGGCTTTTACAATCCTCTCTCCAACACAAAGGGGGTTATCGCCATGTCCAAAGCCAAGAACCCTCTTTATTCCGATCCGACCGGAATATTTATATGGCTTTCCGACGAATGTGCATACGACTTTGACGGAAAGTATGCCGCATTCGGTGCGGTAGTTGACGGATTTGACGTTCTTGAAGCACTTGTTGCGGTTCAAACGCAATACGATGAAGAAGGAATCGATACCGGTCTCCCCGTAAACTCCGTTATTATAGAAAGTCTTGTGATCAACTGAACAAAAATGGCTGCCGCTAATGCGACAGCCATTTTATTTATCAAATAATTCAGCCGATCTTGGGAAGAGAAGCTGCTGCAACGGACTGACCTACGCGGCGGCTCTTCTCATCGGGAATATAGAGGTTGATGGAAAGCTCGGGATACTCCTCAGCGAGAACCTTTTTAGCATTCTCAAGAAGGATGGTACCGCCATCGCCGCTGGTTGCACGGCCCATGATGATAAGATGCTTGATATCATAGAACATTGCATAATAAGCGATGGAATAGCCGAAGTAAACGCCGAGAGTTTCATAGATCTTTGCAGCTCTCTCGTCACCCTGTGCCATAAGGCCCTGAACGACCTTGAGCTTTTCAGCGGGAGAAAGTGCGGGATCGAGCTCGATGCCTGCTGCGGGAGAAAGCTTGATAACGCCCTCCTGGCAGAAGTACATAGCACCTGTGCCGTAGTCACCTGCCCAGGGGTCAACGATAGCGTCCTTGCAGAAGTCGATGGGAACAAATGCGAGCTCGTTGAGCCAGCCGGTGATGTTGCCGTTACCGTCAACGTAGCCTGCTGCCTCGCTGGTACCCATAGCGATACCGAGGACCTTATTATCGTTAAGATCCATAGCGCCTGCAAGAGCGGTAACGTCACCGTCGTTTGCAACCTCGATGGGAATATCCTCACCGATCTCCTTTGCAACGTCGATATACATGGTCTTTACCTTCTTCTCAAAGTCCTCATCGGAAACCTTAAGGAAGAGAGAAGCAACCATGATCTTATTGTCGATATAAACACCGGCAGAAGAAACTCCGATAGCATCAACGCGGGGCATCTTGCTTGCCGCGGTCTTCATAGCCTCGAGAATGCCCTGATAGTGATAATCGGGATCGGACTGAAGCTTGGGGAACCATACAACCTCCTCGGAGTATACGCTCTCACCGTTGATAACAGCGGAAACCTTTCTGTCGGATCCGCCGGCATCAAAGCCGATACGGCAACCGTCAAGATGACGGCCTACGGGAGCTGCTGCCTGATTTTCCTTGGGAGCATCTGCAACATTCTCACAGTAGAGCACTTCAAAGGGAGCCTCGTAAACGCGAGCCATAAAGTCTGCATCAAACTCTCTCGCGCCACCCTTGCAATAAGCATTGGCGATTCCCTCGTAGATCTTCTTTGAGCCTGCGATGGTTACCTTATAACCGCCGTAGATCCAGAGAAGAGTCTTAACCAAGCGCTCGATAACCTCGTAGTTTTCTTCGTCATGGCCTGTGCCGTCCTTAAATACGTCGATAGCGAAGGTGGAAACATAGCCCTTGTTTCTCTCAACAGCGATAACCAGGGGATTTCCGCCTGCCTCTGCCACTGCCTTCTTAAACTCTGCGATAACCACTGCCGCGGGGCGGAACTGGGGGTCAAGAATAGCTTTGATCATTATTTTGATTCCTTTCGGTAACAGTAAATGTTAAATTCAGATAGCCTTGTACTCTTCGAGAGCGCTTGCTGCATCCTCATCAAGGATGAAGGTTACGTCGGGATGGAGCTGGAGGATGGAAGCCTGGCACCAGGGAGTGATCTGGCCCTCAAGAGCTGCCTTGATAGCCTCAGCCTTCTTGGGGCCGTTAGCTACGAGAACGACCTGCTTTGCGCACATGATATTGCCGATACCCATGGAAAGTGCTGCACGGGGAACCTCATCCGCACTGTTGAAGAGACGGGAGTTTGCCTCGATAGTGCTCTCTGTGAGCTCAACTCTGTGAGTTTCCCAAATAAAGTCATTACCGGGCTCGTTGAAGCCGATATGACCGTTATTACCGATACCGAGGACCTGAAGATCGATTCCGCCTGCAGCCTCGATCTCTGCGTCGTACTGAGCGCATTCAGCCTTCCAATCGGGAGCCTGTCCGAAAAGAACGTGAGTTCTGTCCATATCGATATTTACGTTATTGAAAAGATTTTTGTTCATGAAATAACGGTAGGACTGATCGTTTGCGGGATCGATGGGATAGTACTCATCAAGATTGTATGTGGTCACGTTTGCAAAATCAACTCTGCCCTGGCGGTTAAGCTCTGCAAGCTCAGAATAAAGACCGAGGGGAGATGTTCCTGTTGCGAGACCGAGCATAAATGTGGGCTTATTGCTGATAGCACCTGCAACGATGGATGCTGCCTTCTTGGAAAGAGCCTCGTAGCTACCTGCCACGAAAACCTTTACACCGTTCTTCTTGCCGTTGGAATAAGCCTTGATTTCATTTGCGTTCATTTTTCGATACCTCCGATAATAGTTTTTATAACATTGAAATCAGTGTCAACAATAATAATATCAGCGCATTTGCCTACCTCGAGGGAGCCAATGGAATCTGCCTCGCCTATAGCCTTTGCGGGATTAAGGCTTGCTGCTGCAAATGCCTCTGCAAGGGTCACGCCTGCATGCTCATAGAAGTTCTTAACGCCCTTATTAAGGTCAAGAACGCTTCCTGCGATAGTGCCGTCGGGCATGAGGCACTGGATGCCTGTCTTCTTAACGGGCTGACCGCCGAGAGTATAGTCGCCGTCGGGCATACCGCCTGCTCTCATACAGTCTGTTATGATGCAGAGCTTGTCACCCTTGAGCTTATGTACCATCTTATAAAGGCCGGGATTTACGTGGAATGTATCGCAGATAAGCTCAACGCTTACATTCTCATCGGAAAGAGCCGCGCCTACAACACCGGGGTTACGGTGCATAAGAGCTGTCTGAGCATTGAAAAGGTGTGTTGTATGACGAACACCCTTTGCAATACCTGCGTTTGCCTCATCAAAAGTTGCATTTGTATGACCCATGGAGGAAACTACGCGACCGTCGGCAAATACGCCCTCGATGCACTCAAGACCGCCGTCCACCTCGGGAGCGATTGTATATACCTTGATAATATCTGCATGCTTCTTGATAAACTCGCAGTCGGGACGCTTGATATGCTCCGCTGCCTGCGCACCCTTCTTTGAGGGATTGATAAAGGGACCCTCGCAGTTTATGCCAACTACCTTTGCGCCGTTCTTTGCGCCCTCAGCCTTTACCTCTCTTGCATCGTTGAATGCCTTTTCGATCTCCTCAACGGATACTGTCATGGTGGTGGGGCAGAAGCTTGTTACGCCGTTCCTTACGAGACCCGCAGACATCTTACGGATACCGTCGGGATCTCCGTCGGACGTATCGCATCCGAGATATCCGTGGATATGGATATCCACAAGGCCGGGAGCAACATACTTACCTTCGGCATCGATCACTTCATAGGCTGAAAGATCAAGACCTTCAACGGGTGTGATCTTTTCGATCTTCTCATCGAAAATGATCGCCATTCCCGAAACGACCTCGCGGGGCAGAACGATCTGTCCGTTAATGATACATTTCATATATTCTCTCCATCCTGCCGCAAGAGCGGCACAAAAATTTGCAAAATATTATGGATCCACAGGAAAATAGTCCAAATTTCCCCTTATAATTATTATACTCCCAAGCCTTTACAAAATCAATAAATAAAACAAATTTTTTCGCGTCGTATCTCCATTTTTCTTCCTTGTTTTTTTCGAAGGACTGTATTATTTCTATAAAGCTGATACAATTATACATTAATTGTAAAACTTCGGTTTATACAAAAGAGGCGGTCGCTTTTTTGAAAAAAAGCTCTGCAAAAAACTTTACATAAGGGTTTAGCTGAATCTTGCAAGGCAAAAGGCAGCGCCCAGGTGCCCTAACCTAAAAAGAGGAATGCTCACAAAAATGAGCTCGTTCATTTTTGTGAGCATTCCTCTTTTTAGGGCCTTTTTGCCTTTTTCGTAATCTTTGTCTTCTTAAAGTTCCTTTGGTTCTTTCCTTTCAAGGAAAGAACGAGAAAGCCTTATATCCATCCGTCGACCCATAAATTTGAAAAAGGTCTGACAAAACTTTTGTCAGACCTTTTACTTATATCAAAGTATTCCCGCCACCTTGCGGATAAGCATATTCACATCAGTTGCGGTAACCAGGCCGTCGCCGTTCATATCAGCCGCCGTCATCTGCTTTTCCGTCAGAACAGTGGCGCCGGCAACGCATTTCATAAGCAAATTTACGTCCCTTGAGCTATGATTCTCATCCCCGTCGATATCACCGACGATCACAGGTCTTTCCTCTGTGAAGGAAGCGAAAACAGTTGTATCCCCTTCACTTACGGTGATACTTTCTATTTTCTCGTTATAGAGGGGATCTGCATACCAGCCGTTAAAGATATAGCCTTCAGCACTCATTTCGGGAAGAACGACCACATCTCCAACAACATCGGTGACACTATCCATCTGAGCCACACCGGCGCAATCAAAGCTGACCGTGCCGAGGACAACATCCTGTTTCTCTACAAGCCGTACTTGTATCCTCTTTATCGGGCTTCCGCTTCTGGAGCCTGCCAACGTTCCGTTGGACACCCAAGAGCTCCAGTTTCCGTTTACGCAGACCCTGTACTGAACGGAGAAATAATTTTTCACATTACCCGTGAGACTTATCTTTAATCCTGAAATATCCACACCGGAGAGACGCTCTCCGTCAGCCACGGCAGGGATCGTTCCGGAAGGACTTGATCCGATGTAGCTTATACCGCCGTCGATAGAGCTGTCAAGGCTCATTTCCAGGCTTGAAAGATTGGCGCTGTCTGTCATTGAGCCACCGCTGTATACTCTGCCGTCGTTCTGCTGATAGAAGAGTGCGGGAACGTATTTTCCGTATGCGGAATTGAGATATTCAATTCTGTCCTTAATATTATTCTTAAGATAATTTGTTGTGAAGTTCAGATAGTTTGTTGCATCTGTGCGGTTTGAGAAGAACTCAGCCTCGGAGTTATTGTGGAAGAGCGCCCACCCCTCGTCCACGTAATTTCTCATAAGGCTGTTGTAAAGGAGCTTCTGATATGCATCGATTGTTGCATTGATGCGCTCAGCATCAAACTCATCCTTGATGACCTCTGAGTAAAGCTCATTTACGCGCTCTACGAACTCGGGATACTGGAAGAACATCTTATACCACTCGACTCTCTGCTTATCCGTGCAATCGGTGATATTCTTTAAGAAATCCTCCTCGGTTCCCTGCACATATCCTCCGACATAATCGTAATAGCCGAAAATACGGTCATAGTCCCATAAGGGGCCCATGTGAAGAATATCGTCCTTACCGTCGATATAGAAGAAGGTGCTGGCAAAGCATGCATCAGCATTCATGCAAAGCTCATTTATAAAATAGAATTTGATAACGGAATCGATATCGATGAGAGACTCAACAAGCTCCCAGTTTTTTCCGTTATTATATAGCTCGCTTTCAAGGGTATTTATTCTGTTTTCAAAGAAGCTTCGCACCGCCGCTACGTCCTCGGCGGGGGCATCCTCAAAATCTGTGTTATATTCCTTATAAACGAAGGGCTTGCCGGTTACGCTTGAATAGAAATAGAACTGCTCGCCCTCAAGACGGGTTGCCGCATCCATTTCCGCTATAACACCGAAATCGTCCTCAAGGGGGACTCTGTTATCACCGATCTCAACCTTTTCG
Source organism: Oscillospiraceae bacterium (assembly GCA_015065395.1). Lineage (GTDB taxonomy): Bacteria > Bacillota > Clostridia > Oscillospirales > CAG-272 > Avispirillum. Next base: position 15,481 of record SVQJ01000001.1, on the reverse strand, counting down.
CAAAGCTGATAGACGCCTTTATAGTCTCCGTTTATGTAAAGATTTACGAAAACAGACTTGATCGTGTAGGGCATACCGATATTTTCCGCAAGGTCGAAAATGATCTTATTGCGGACAAAGGAGCCGTCAACGTAGTTTGCAAGAAGGATCCACTTCTTAGCCTTGCCCATGCCGAACATATCGGTTTTTGAATCAAACTTGATCTGATAGGGCTTCTTATCCATGAGCCATGATGAGTTTCCGCGGGTCTTAAGCTCAGCGCCGAGGGAGCTGAAATTGAAGGAAGAGTCCCATGCGCCCGAAACGGAAACCTTAGTACGGATCTTTTCATCCTTATCTTTGTGGATGGTGTCAAGGCTATAGCCCGAATCAATGCTGATACGGATATCAGGCATGCTTCCCTGCACCTCACCGATAAGCTCAACACTGTCTGCCGCGCTTACAGTAAAGGGGACTGAGGTGAACACCGTTACAAGTGCAAGAAATACTCCTAAAATTGCGCCTAATGTTTTTTTCATATTTTTAATTCCTTTCAACTATTTTTTTCAGTCAATAGCCTTGCCGAGAAGAACGCTTCCACGCCTTCCGACGATAACGACGGGAATTATCTCTCCTACACGGCCTTCTTCTGTTTCAATATCGCATTCGATAAAATGCTCTGTATGTCCGTTTGACACACCGTTTTCCCATTTTTCGCAAAGAACGTATACCGGCGAATACTCGTCGCTGTGATCCCGTATATATTTATCTAAAATACCGTCCTGTATCTCTTCCCCGATTCTCGCAAGACACGCCGCTCTTTCCTTTTTTTCGTTTTCCGGAATCTGATCGGGCATTTCTGCCGCCTCTGTTCCTTCCCTTTTGGAATAAGGAAATATATGAAGATGCAAAAGCTGTGCTTTTTTGCAAAACTCAACCGTGGCATCAAAATCCTCACGGGTCTCTCCCGGGAAGCCTACGATAATATCTGCGGAAAAGGTAGCATCGGGAAGGCACTCTCGCACTTCTTCGATTGCCGCAAGCGCCGTCTCTGCCGTATATCTTCTCCTCATTCTATTAAGAGTTCGGGTACAGCCGGACTGAATGGACAGATGAAAATGAGGGAGTATTTTTCTGTTTTTTGAAAGGTGTTCGACAAATGCCTTTTTTATAACAGTGGGCTCAAGGGAGCCCATGGCGATCCTTTCGATACCCTTTATTTTTCCAGCCTCATCAAGGAGTTTTCCAAGATCAGTATCGGAAAGATCCTTTCCGTAGGATGCAGTTTCGATACCTGTCAGTATTATTTCGGGAACGCCTTTTTCTGCAAATGCAGAAATCTCCTTCAGAACATCCTCCATTTTTCTCGAGCGAACCGCGCCCCTTGCCTTGGGGATAATGCAATAGGCGCATCTGTTCTCGCAACCGTCCTCGATCTTTATATAAACTCTTGCTCTTTTGGGAACTCTTACAGAAAGCTCATCGTAGGGCGCGCACATAATATCTCCCACACACAAGCCCCCCATACCGCCGTTCACCATGGAAAGTGCAATATCTGCGATCCTGCTTTTTTCGCCGTTTCCCACAACGGCAAAGGCACCGTCTTCAAGCGCTCTATCTTTAGCTATTTGTGCATAGCATCCGGTGACGATCACATATCCGTTAGGAGAGCATTTTTTTGCTCTTCTTACAAGCTGTCTGCTTTTTCGATCGCTTTCAGCAGTAACGGTGCAGGTGTTGATAACGGTTATATCGCATTCCTCGCCGAAGGGCACGATCTGAAAGCCTACGCCCGCAAGCATCTCTGCCACCGCATCGGACTCATATTGATTTACTCTGCATCCGAGAGTGTACACTGATGCTTTCATTGCTCTTCCTTTCCATACAATTTGGGAGCTGTTTTATAAAAATTAAGCCTTCGCCCCTTTGGCTCCCTTTGCGCCCTTAGCACCCGTGGGGGCACCCATGGCAAGAATATTCGTGTCAAAGGAATAGGTGATATCCTCATCCTCTCTTGCTCTCTTCAGAGCAAGCTGAACAAGTCTGTCCAAAAGTGTCGTATAGCTCACTCCGAGAGGCTTCCAAAGATAGAATGACAAGGATCCGGGGATGGTATTAAACTCGTTGATAAAAAGTTCCCCTGTTGCGTTATCTATCATAAAGTCTATTCTGGAAACACCGTTGCATCCCAGATATTTGAAGGCATCCACCGCCATTGTTCGGATACGCTCGCGCATTTCGGGAGTGATATCCGCAGGCACCTTTCGCTGAAGGCTTGCCATGCCGCCCTTTGCGCCTCCCGGGTTCTTGGCTCCGCCCTTTGCGCCGCCCTTAGAGGATGAGCCGGACATATATTTATCCTTATAGCTGAGTATCTCATCACACATGAAGGGCTCCTCGCACTCTGAGGCATCAGCATTTGTGGTATCGCCGACAACGGAGCAATTTATCTCACGAAGCTTTGTTACCGCTCTTTCCACAAGGACTGTATCCGCATAGGAAAATGCATCCTTCAATGAGCTTTCCAATGCTTCTCTGTTTGACGCCTTTGAAATTCCAACGCTTGAGCCCAGGTTTACAGGCTTTACGATCACAGGATAGGGTATCTTCTCCTCCACCGCGCTTATGCACGCAGCTATCTTTACATTTCTCCTGTTAAATCTAAGGCAATCGAGCACGGGGAATCCGCCTTCCTTAAGCACGGTCTTCATTACGAATTTATCCATTCCCACAGCGCTTGCCAGCACATCGCAGCCTACGAAGGGAAGCCCCATAGTCCTCAGATATCCCTGCAAGGCTCCGTCCTCCACGTTTGTTCCGTGAACGATGGGGAATGCCACGTCAGCGATAACATCAGGGTGCTTTTTCATCATTTTGGGATCAAGTGCACGGAGAAGAGTTTTCTCCCCTTCTCTTACGAAGATGACCTTATAGGATGCCGAGAGCATTGCGGGAATATTCTTATAGGAGAGAGCATCCCGAAGCTTATCACCGGTATACATTTCGCCGCTCTTTGTTATATATACAGGTATTATCTCATATTTAGCGCTGTCAAGATTCTCCATCGCCTGCAAGGCGGATATAACGGAGATCTCATGCTCAACGCTTCTGCCGCCGAATATAACACACAGATTTGTTTTCATATTTCACAAGTCTCCTTATCAATAGTTATCGGGAAGGTCGTTCTCCAAGAGCACCACCTTTTTACGGTCGGTTTTAAGAGAATACACCTTATTCATTGCATCGTTTATATCCTTTGCAACATATATCTTATCTTCGGGATATCCCTTTTCACGAAGACCCCGAAGGAGGGGAGCCGCTCTCTTTTCTCCCACAAGGATGGCATACTCGCAAACATCCGCTGCCTGCTTTCCAAAGCGGCAGTTCAGCTCATCCTCCATCTCTCCAAGCTCTACCATACCGGGAGTGACGAGGATCTTATAATCGTCAAAATATGAGAGGACCTCAAGAGCCGCCGCGGCTCCTGCGGGATTTGAATTATAGGCATCGTCGATAACGGTGATATTTCCCTTTTCGCAAAGCTCCAATCTGTGAGAAACGGGCTTGAGCCTCGCAATTCCTTCCTCTATCTCTTCGTCCCCTACGCCGAGATGATCTGCAATAGCCACGGCACCGCACAAATTCTGCACGTTATGTGCACCGAGAAGACTTGTGGTAAAGCAAAATTCTCTGCCGTCGGGATAGGTCACGGAGAAGCTTGTTCCCTTTGAGGAGACCTCTATGACCTTTGCACGGTAATCTGCCTTTTCAGAAAGGCCGTAGGTTACCGCACCCTCTGTTACGTTCTCGCTTATATATTCATTATCGATATTCAAAAATGCGGTACCGCCGGAAAGATTTTTGGCAAGTGCCATTTTTGTTTCCACGATATTTTCCATAGTCTTAAAGGACTCAAGATGCTGAGGGCCGATGGAGGTGACGATACCGTCGCGGGGGTGAACTATATCGCAAAGCTCCTTGATCTCGCCCTTTTTCTTCGCGCCCATTTCGCAAACAAAATACTCATGATATCCTCTGAGGTAGCCGCGCACCGTCATTACCACTCCCATGGGGGTATTATAATTCTTGGGGGTCATCAGCACGTTATACTTCTGCTTGAGGATAGAAGTGAGAAATGTCTTCATGGAGGTTTTGCCGTAGCTTCCGGTTATCCCGATGATCTTCAGATCGGGGCATCCCTTAAGGATACGCAGAGCATCGTTCAAATAATAACGGCGGACAGCAGCCTCTATGGGGGCATTTATAAAATTCGCAAGGAAGAGCCAGATGGGTGTGAGAGCGAAGGAGACAAAAAGGATGCCGTAGGAAAGCTCCTTGATAAGTCCGCAGAAAAACAGCACCGATGCTACCGCGCAAATAACGCAGATGAGAAGATAGGTGACGAGCATTCTCTTCACTCTCGCTGTGAAAACGAGAGGAGTTTTTGCTTTTTTCTTAGGAATATTGGAAACTGCCATTACAAAAAGCGCGACGGCAAACAGAAGATGAATAACTATATTATACCAATCCTCCGGTCTGACATAAAAATCACAATACAGGGTCATACCAAAGAAAAGCAAAGCGAAAATATTAAGGGACAGGCTCTGTGAATTCTTACCCATCCATTTCAGATGAGTGCCGACCCCGTATGAATTGAGCTGAAATATATGCGCCTGGGTCAAGAATGCTGTGACCACGGCAAAAAGATAAAAGGCAACGCTTAAAGCAAATACTGCAATATCCATATATGTATATCCTTTTCTTAGTATCCTATCTTCAGATATGATCTGATAATTGAATTAAAGACTGCAGGGTTATCAAGCCATGAAAAATGTCCGGCACCTTCGATTTTTGCAAGGCCCGCATCAGGCATGAGCTTTTCCATGAGAAGTGCATCTGAGAGAGGAGTCGCATCATCCAGAGTTCCCCACACAAGGAGCACCTCATATTTTATCTTGGAAAACAGAGGGGTGAGATCCTCGTTCACCGCCTTGACTAGACATCCTCGCATAATGGGAGAGGCCTTAGCATAATCTGAGGAACCGCTCTTTGACTGCAGCTTTTCCACGGCCTTTGGGAAAAGCTTTTTGCATGGCGGAAGATTCAATATTTTTTTGCCAAGCTTATATTTTGCCACCCTAAGCTTATAATCAAGACCCCTTTTGGGAAGGACGCCGGCGGCATCAACCAAAATTATTCTGTCTATCTCAAAGGGAAGCTTTTCTCTTGAGGCTAATTTTATAATAACTCTGCCTCCGTAGGAATGACCCATGAGGATAACTTTTTCAAGCTCGAGAGACACGATAAATTCCAGAACCGTATCGGCAAATTTATCCACATCCCATGCAACGGGAGGCTCTTCGCTTCCGCCAAACCCCGGAAGACTGGGAGCTATTGCTCGGTATCCAATGGAAACCAGATCGGAAAGAGGAGTATAGGGCTCGCGCTCTGTGCACCATCCGTGGAGAATAACAACAGGAAAGCCCTCGCCTTTATCGCTGTATTCAATTTTCAGTCCGTTTACTTTAATCTCCATAGGAACCTCCAACGTACACTCATACATATTAATAATACCACAACCCTCATTTTATGTCAAGAAAAACGCTGAATCCTTCATTTATATATGTAAAAATATGCGTTGAAAAGCTCGTTTTGATCACAGTGGATACGGTAGCTTTTTGCAAAGCTTTGCAAGACAAAAGCTGCATATCCCGAAACTCTTATCAGATAACGAGTCCTTGGCATAAAAAAATCCCCGACGAAAAATCGTCGGGGATCTGATAGCTTTAATTAGCCCTGTACAGATCTTCTCTTGCGGATGATGATTGCGCATCCGAGAACAGATACTGCAACAGCAATGAGAATGAACATCATTCCGTCGCCGGTATTTCTGTAGGTGTAAGCATCGGTAAGATCAAGAGCGAGATCTGCGATAGCCTCAACCTCAGACTCAAGCTTGATATTGAAGAACTTATCGCCTGCCTTAAGAGCCTTAACCTGAGCAAAGTCGGTAATAGTGATGAGATACTCACCGGGTGCTACCTCTTCTGCTGTGTAGGTGCCCTCATTGAGGCCTTCAACGCCTGCAAACTTAGCTTTTGTGCTATCAAACTTAACTGTGAAGGAAAGCTTGGTTGCGGAGAGATACTCCTTAGCTACGTTTACGGGAATTGTCCATACGCCGTCCTGCTTCTGAGCATTATCGGTACCAATGTTGCTACCACCGGACTGCTCAATGTTAGTGCTGCCGCCGGGAGTCTTGTTCTCATCGGGAACATATACATCGGTAACGCTTGCGAAGTTGTAGATCTTAACGTTATCGTAAGCTACCTGAGTGTTCATCTGTCTGAACAGAAGGAGTGTACCCTCTTCGCGAGCTTTCTCAGCGGAGTAATAGAAATATCTCCAAGAGGTGTTGAATACGAGAGTACCCCACTCGCCGGTGTAACCGGGAGAACCTGCTGTGCCGCTCTCCTTGTTATCAGCCTCAGTGGAGAGGTCATCGATCCAGAGACGAGCTGTGCAGGATTCGTTATCGAACTGGAACTTCCAGTTGTACCAGTTGTCCTTCTTGAAGTCATAGCTGAACTTAGCAAGAACATCAAGGGGATCGTTGGAGTTTACGATCTTGAACATGTTATCGTTGAAGAAGTAGCCGCACTGATATGCATAACCGCCGGCACCGCCGAACCAGTTATAGAGAGAAGGCTCATAGCCGTCAGCAAAGGAGTTTGTACCTGTGTACATGATATCAAACTCGAATGTGAAGGATGTGGGATAGAGATACTCGAAATCACCGTCACGGGTATCGATATAGGTCTGAACGTTGTCCTCATCAGCCTTGGTGTAGTCAAGAACGTTACCGTGATCGCCGCCAAGGTTACCGATGGTTCCGCCGTACTCGGGAGCACCCCAGAGAGTAAGGTCGTTACCGCCGTTGTCGTATGTAATGGTTGTGAGCTTATCGTAGGAAACCTTGTTTGCCTTGTTGATATCGCCGCCAAGGTAATCGTAGAATACGTTGGGATCGTCGATATTCTCCTGGCTGAACTTAGCATCGAGGAGAGAAGAAGGATTATAGGTCTTGTAGCCTGCTACCTGGTTTACAGCCTGCTCAACAAGAGTTACTGCGTTAGAACCTGTAACAGATGCGGAGCCCTGCTCCTGATGTGCGCCGCAGATACCGGAGCCCCATGCCATGAATGCATCGTAGCCCGCGATGTTATCGTTACCGTCGTTAAGAACTGCAACGGAAACACCAAGCTCTCTGCCGTATGCACCCTTAGCAGCGTCGCCACGGCCGGGTCTGTAGTTAACGGGAAGAAGAGCTGTAAGCTCGCCGTTGAAGATGTAAGCCCAAGGAACAGCAACCTCGTATGTGGTGATGCCGGACTGGGTATCGGTGGAATAGCTGGAGCCTGCAGGTGCTACTACGCACTGTGCAACGCCGAGGGGGTTCTTGGAGAAGGATGTCATACCCTTGTTAGCGGTATTTTCCCATGCCTCTGAGAAGCCACCTGCGATCTCAACGTAACCGAAGATCATATCGGGAACCTGCTCAGAGCTCCAGGGCTTCTGAATATCGCTGCTCCATACGAAGTCAGCGCCGTAAGAAGCTGCGTTAGCACCGCCCTTGTCTACGCGGATCTGTACTGCGTCACCGTTCCAAGCATCGGTTGTACCGTACTTGAGAGAGTGGATATCAGGATCTGTTACCTTAACGCCGATATAGAAGTTGTTAAGGTCATAACGGAACCATACCTGATACTCAAAGCTACCGTATTCGCTTCTGTCTGTAGCATTTACTCTGTTATAGAAGAAACGGGAATAGGGGGTACGGTCATCAACTGTTGCACAGTCGGACGCCCATACAACGATAGAATTATCGCCGTCATCGCCCCACTCCTCTACGGAAATATAACCGTCAATGGTGGGGGGAGTTGTGAACTGGAGAGCGTTGTAATACTCAATGTTCACAGCAGTTGCAGCTGCGCTTGCGGGAATAGCAAATGCACAAGCAGAAAGGAGCATTGCCACTACCATAACAAGCGAAAGTGTCTTTTTCATTGTGTAAACCTCCAAAAAAATTCAAAGCTGTGTGACACGCACTTTTTCAGCCTTATTTACTATATTCTACCCATTTATGCTTACTTTGTCAATAGCTATTACAGGATTATTCAAAGATATTTTTTCCTTTTTTCACGCTTTTAACAAACCGTTTACCATAATGGAATAATTTTCCGTTTTCCATCATTTTTTTCTGAATAGTTCCTCTATCAGACTTGCCGTTTCAGCGTCTGCCACGTCTGAAAGATCGCATCCGTGGCGGATCCTTTCCCTTGCATAAGTGGAGCTTATATATAAATATGAAGGGTCTGCAGGAAGGAAGACCGTTTCGATTCCTTCTGAAAATTTCTTCATTATCTGAGCAAGCCCGTACTCGTAATCAAAATCCGTGGGATTTCTGATACCCTTCGCAATAAACGATACGCCGTTCTCCTCGGCATAATCAGAGGCAAGTCCGTAGCACAGAGCGCATTTTGCATTAGGTATATCCCTGCAGGCGCACCGGAGTATTTCAAGGCGCTCATCGGGCAAAAACATTCCCGATCCCGCCTTTTCGGCATTTATCATAACCACCGCATGGACGCTGTCAAATATCCTCGCCGCACGTCTTATAACGTCAACGTGACCGAGAGTTACGGGATCATAGCTCCCTGGAAGCATTGCGATCTTTTTCATTTCAAACCTCATTTCGCGCTTTCCAGGAGAGTTATCCGGCTTCTTCCGTACAGCGCTGTTTTTACCACGGTATATTTTTCAAAAAGCTCTATCTTCCCCGAAAACACCTGTCTCAGGACCTCTTTTTCATGGTATGCGGGGTCCTTCAGATCCTTCTTTTTCACCGGCTGTGTGCCGTTATCGGTCTCGCAGACGATCCTGCCCCCTGCGTTCAGCAGCTCTCCGCTGTCTATCAGCTCAAGAGACTGGGAAACATAGTCCGATGCGTATGGGGGATCGAGAAAAATAAGGTCAAAGCCTTCCTTTCCACGGGCGTTGGTGAGATATGAAGCGTGGGTTCCTGTGGATATTCTGCATTTGTCAAAAAGCTTAGCTTTTTTGGCATTTGCCAAAACTATATTCACAGCCTCCCTTGCCTCGTCTATAAACACGCACGAGGCAGCATTTCGGCTGAGCGCCTCCAAGCCCAACTGGCCGCTTCCCGCAAAAAGATCAAGCACCCTTCTGCCCTCGATATCGAACTGGATCATGGAAAAGAGAGCTTCCTTCGCTCTGTCAGATGTGGGCCTTGTGTTTTCTCCTTCAAGGGTATCCAGAACGCATCCCCTTGCGCTTCCTGTTATTATTCTCATTTATTTTCCGCCTTTTCCTTATGAAAGTAGTCATATACCGCCCTCGCATCCCCTTCGCTGACGCGGCCGACGGTTCGTATTTCCTCAACATCGGCTTTTTTCAGCTCTGCCAAGGTATTGAAATTGGAAAGGAGTCTTTTTGCCTTTGCAGGCCCGATCCCCTTTATATTTTCAAGGGATGAGGTCTTCATAGTCTTTCGCTTTGCTTGTGTCATCCTGGAAACCGTAAAGCGATGGACCTCCTCCTGCAATTTATATATAAATCTGAATATCTCCGCTTCCCTTGCGATGCTTATTTCTTCACTTTCGGTAACCAGAGTTCTTGTTTTATGGTGAGAATCCTTCACCATTCCGAAAACGGGGATATCAAGCCCGCGCGCTCTTATTACCTCCTTTACCACTCCCACATGGGTACTGCCGCCGTCCAAAAGGATCAGGTCCGGCGTCCTGGAAAAAGAGCTATCCTCATCATCCGAGAGATGGGACAGTCTTCTCTCCATCATGTCCCGCATAGCCCCGTAATCATCCTGTCCCTGAAGCTCCTTTATGCGGAAGTATCTGTAATCGGATTTTTTCAGCTTCGCCCTCTCGGAAACGATCATGCCCGCGGTGATATGCTCGCTGCCGAGATTTGAGATATCGTACGCCTCGATCCTTTCGGGCAGGACCTCCAGAGAAAGAACAGACGCAAGAAGAGCGAGAAGCTTTTCATCCGTATCCTCTCTTTTTCTTCGAGTCTCACTATGGCGCACAGCATCGGTATGTGCCATAAGGCAGAGCTTTCGCCCTTCTCCCCTTTGAGGAGTGCGAATGCTTATCCGTCTTCCTGCCTTTGAGGAAAGAAACTCCTCGCAGGCGGCTCTGTCCTCATCAGACATCTCAAAGGAAAGCAGGATCTCTTTCGGGATATCCTCTCTCGCCGTATACAGATTGACTATAAAAGCGGCAAAGGGACTTTCCGAGCTATCCTCGCCCTCGCCGGTTATCTCATCTGCACCGAACATGAAATACTCGCTGTCACATATAATACCGCCTCTGATATACAGCACCGCGGCGCAGTCACACCCCTCGTGGGTGGCAAGAGCTACCACATCGCAATTTATATCGGGGGACAGCTGGGTCTTTTGCTTTTCGGAAAGCTTTTCCAAAGCCTTTATTCCGTCGCGGCACCTTGCCGCCTCCTCAAATCGTTCATTCTCCGCCGCATCTGCCATACGCTCATAAAGCGCCTTTTCTACATCCTGTGTGTTTCCGCGGAGAAGCTGGATGGCGCATTTAATAAGCTCACCGTACTCCTCACGGCTCACGTCCCCCGCGCAAACTCCGCAGCATCTTCCGATCTGTCGGTACACACAGGGCCTGCCCTTCCCAATATCATCGGGGAATCGACGCCTGCAGGACGGAAGCCCCAACGTGCGCTCTATGGTCCCGATAACTCCGTTTACCGTGCCTGCGCCGGAATATGGACCGAAAAACGTACCCTTCTGTGTTCTTTTTCTTGACAGCACCACTCTCGGATACTCCTCATGGGTAGTGACCCATATATAGGGATATGATTTAGCATCCTTCAGAAGGATATTGTATTTGGGAGTATACTGCTTTATGAGATTATTTTCAAGCACCAAAGCTTCAAGCTCCGTATCGCAGGTGATATATCTGAAATCCGAAACGTTCGAGACCATTTTTTCGGTCTTTACGTTATGGGATCCGTGAAAATAGGAGCTGACACGGTTTTTAAGGGCTCTCGATTTGCCCACGTAAATGACCTTGCCCTCCCTATTCTCCATAATATAAACGCCGGGCGTTTTGGGCAGGAGAGCCGCTTTTTTTCTCAGATATTCTATTGTGCTCTCTTTTGCCATCTTTTCTTCCGATCCTTTTTTGCAAATATCCGTTAAGCAAAAAGCCGCCCCAAAAGGGCGGCCGCTTCGATCAAAGTTCTTTTGATTATTCGCTGAAGCCTGTGTCGATCAATGCAGCGAGACCCTCTACAGCCTCATTCTCGTCCTGACCGTCAGCAATAATGGTAATGTTCATACCCTTAACGATACCGAGGGAAAGAACACCGAGGAGACTCTTCGCATTGATTCTGCGATCCTCTCTCTCAACCCAAATAGAGCTCTTAAAAGAGTTTGCCTTCTGAATAAAGAAAGTTGCGGGTCTGGCATGGAGACCTACATTGTTTTTTATAGTTACTTCGCGTGAAACCATCTTAACTACTCCTGAGTCGAATTATATACCGAGTACCTCGGCTAATATTTGCTTAATTATAACAGAGAAAAAAAGCAAAATCAAGTAGTTTTTCTTATTTTCTCAAAATTTGCCCCGATAAATAAATTTTTTGGTACAATATTAGGTATTTTAGGGCATTTTGTTATGAAAATTGCTCAAAAATTCCCTTATTCTATGGAAAGAACGCTATATCCTTGAGCTTCTACCGTTTCCTTAAGCTTTGCATCGGAAATTTCCGATACGAGAGTAAGGTCTGCAGTGCCCTTCTCGTGACTCACTATGGCCTCTGCGACCTGGCTAAGCTCCTCCAGGCACTTCTTCACTCTTGCCTCGCAATGGGGGCACATCATTCCTTCGATCTTAACGGTTCTTTTCATTTGCTTTTTCTCCTTTGATCCTTTATTTGTTTTTCCTTTTCTATCCCCTTTGGGAGAATGTATATCAACAAGATTCAGGCGCAATGCATTGGTGACCACGCAGAAGCTTGAAAGGCTCATCGCCAGAGCCGCAAACATAGGGCTCAAGGAAAGGCCGAGCCATGCAAGGGCACCTGCCGCAAGAGGGATCCCCACTGCATTGTACACGAATGCCCAAAAAAGATTCTCGTGGATATTTCTGAGAGCTCTGCGGCTGAGCCTTATTGCCGCCGCCACATCCGAAAGAGAGCTGTTCATCAGAACAACATCCGCCGCATCTATTGCGATATCGGTTCCGGCACCTATTGCCATTCCAATATCCGCACCGGCGAGGGCAGGAGCATCGTTTATACCGTCTCCCACCATTATCACCTTGCCCTCTTCCCTTAAGAGCTTTACCTTGCGTGCCTTTTCATCGGGAAGGACTCCCGCGATTACCTCATCGATCTCCACTGCGGCTGCAACTGCTTTGGCTGTTCGTTCATTATCGCCCGTGAGCATCACCACTCTAAGGCCCATTTTGCGAAGGGCTGATACCGCAGAGCGGCTGTCTGACTTCACCTCATCAGCAACGGCAACAATTCCCAAAAGGCTGTCGCCCTTTGCAAAAAGCAGCGGAGTTTTCCCCTGCGATGCAAGCTCTTGCGCTTTCCTTCTCATATCTTCGTCCACTTTGACGACGCCTTCAATATGGGCAAGGCTTCCCCCGCGCACTGTTTCTCCGTTTACAAAAGCACGAACTCCGTTACCCACAAGCGTTTCGAAACCATCGCTTGCCAAAAGCTCCGCATTCCTTTTGGCACCGGCCTTCACCACTGCGAAAGCCAGAGGATGCTCGCTTTTGCTTTCCACAGAATAAGCGTAGGAAAGAAGCTCCCTTTCACCGTATCCGGGTGCACTAACGATATCGGTTACGCTTGGCTCCCCCTTTGTGACGGTTCCTGTTTTATCAAGAACCACGATATGAGCTCTTCCCGTTTCCTCAAGAGCCTGGGCGGTTTTGAAAAGTATTCCTCCCTTTGCCCCCTTTCCGCTTGCGACCATAATTGCCACGGGAGTTGCAAGGCCGAGAGCACAGGGACAGCTTATAACAAGAACGGATATGGCCTTTATCACCGCATAGCCGAATCCCCGACGAAGAAGCATCCAAGCAGCAAACGTTATAAGCGACACTGCCATAACAGCCGGAACGAACACTCCGGAAACCTTATCCGCCGCCTTTGCTATGGGTGCCTTTGTTGCGGCGCTTTCCCTTACGGTCTTTATGATCTGGGAGAGTGCAGTATCCTCTCCCACTCTTTCTGCGCGGCAAAGCGCGTAGCCCGAAATATTCACGGTTGCGCTGCTGACCTTACCGTTAACGCCTTTATCCAAAGGTATGCTCTCTCCGGTGAGAGAGGATTCATCCACCGAGCAATTTCCTTCGATTATAACTCCGTCCACGGGGACGCGGTCTCCTGCGCGGAGAACAAAGATATCGCCCACCGAAACATTTTCCACGGGCACCTCTCTCTCCTCACCGTCAACTATCACCCTTGCGGTCTCGGGGGAAAGCTCCATAAGGCTTCGGATTGCATCCGTGGTCTTTCCCTTGGAGCGTGCTTCAAGCATCTTTCCAACGGTGATAAGGCTTAAGATCATTGCCGCGCTCTCAAAATAAAGGCCGTGCAGGCTCTCGTGAACGAGATGGATATCTCCCGTGCTCTGTCCCCACAGCATTCTGAAGGTCAGATAAACGCTGTACAAAAAGGAGGCGGCAGATCCGATGGCCACCAGAGTGTCCATATTTGGAGAGCGGTGGAAAAGCGCCTTAAAGCCGCTTATGAAGAATCTTTGATTTATAACCATCACCGCAGCTGCAAGAAGCATCTGCACCAGGGCGACCGCCGGAAGACATTTATCAAAATAATCCGGCAAGGGAAAATTCCACATGGTATATCCCATGGAAAAATACATGAGCACCAAAAGAAATCCCAATGACCATATAAGGCGGCGGCGAAGCACGGGCGTTTCCCGATCCATGAGAGCATCCGATTCTTTACTTTTCCTCTCTGCCTCCCCCTTTCTGCTTGCCTTATAGCCCGCCGCTTCAACTGCCTTCATCACGGCATCGGGAGACGCATCTCCGCTGACGAGCATGGAATTTGTGAGAAGGCTGACCGAGCAGGAGCTGACACCCGAAACTGCGCTTACTGCCTTTTCCACTCTGGCAGAGCAGGCACTGCAGCTCATTCCCGTTATATCATAGCTTTCACGCTTATCGCATGAGCTTTTCGATGACCCTGACAAGCTCATCTATGCTTTCCTCCTTTCCTTCCCTCACATCATTTTCAACGCAGGTCTTTATATGACGGGCGAGAAGCTCCTTATTCAGAGAATTCAGAGCCGCTCCCGCCGCGCTCACCTGCATTATTATATCGGTGCAATATGCGTCCTTTTCCACCATATTGCGTATTCCTCTTATCTGCCCCTCTATTCGGTTCAGACGGTTTACAAGATATTTATATTCTTCCTCACTGCGCATCTTTTTTCTTTCGCAACAGCATTTTTCCTCCATGCACGCATCACTCCTATCATTTACCATATATGCTCTTTATTCTGATTATATACCCCCTGGGGGTATTTGTCAACATATTTGGGCATAATAAATGAATCTTTTTTCGACAAATAACAAAATATGTTAACTCTTTACTCTTGATTTTTACACACAAAAGTTGTACACTAATTATGATTGTATTTTGGAGGTATCTATGCTGAAAAAAAGACTTATCACTCTCGGCATCTGCTATGCTGTGCCCCTTTATCTGGAAACGATGCTGAGATTACTCACTATCGGAGAACTTGACATTCGTTTTCTATATACCGTTGCTTTCTGTATTCCTCTGGCAGGAGTTCTTTTCTTCACCACAGTCTTTACAGACAAGCTCCCCATGAAGATCGTTTTCAACGTGCTTATTGCCGCAATGAGTATATGGTGCTGCGTGCATCTTGTGTACTACACCGTATTCAAAGGATTTCTTTCCATCTCCTCTGTGGGTCTGGGCGGCGATGCTCTCGCCAACTTCTCTTCTCAGGTATGGTTTGCCATCCTTCAGTCACTTCTCGGGCTGATCGTCCTCATTATTCCCGTTGCCGTATGCATTGTTTTCACTTTTTCAAGATTCAATTACATACATTTCGGGAAAATGGATTGGCGCCTGCCTTGTCTGACTGCGCTGGGCATTCTGCTGACGCATATAATATGCGTGCTTTCTCTTTATATCGGCGGAACCATCCCCTATACGGTATATGATGCTTACCATTCATCCTCTGTATATACCGATGCATCCGTTCGCAACCTGGGAATTTTCGTTACCACAAGGCTTGAGGTACAGCAGACCGTTCTCCGTTGGTTCAATATCGATTCCGACCGTATGTCCGACGATGAAAAGAAGACCCTGGACGCTCTCGTTAAGGATCCCTACGAAGACACAGGCGACA
>SVQJ01000087.1 GCA_015065395.1 Oscillospiraceae bacterium | reverse complement strand
ACTGTCAGAACGGCAAATACAGCATCTGTGAATGAGATTTTCGAGATTATCAGTGCGCCTGCATTAAATGCCATGTGTATAAGGATCGGTGCCAGCACTGAACCGTACTTTTCATATACCAGGGCGAGAAGGATACCAAGCAGAGTTGTATAAACGAACTGTGCCGCGTTCAAATGAGCCGCTCCAAAAAGAACCGAGGAAAGAATAATTGCGCAGGGTACGGGCAGTACGGACGTGAGCCTTTTATGGATGATCCCTCTGAAAAGGATCTCCTCGCAAACAGCAGTCATCACGGCAATATTTATGAATTCCAATATCGGGGTGTTGTTGCCAAAAGCAGCCTCCGATGCGCTTTGTGAAAGATCAGAGGCGAAATCGGGGAAATACAGGCATATAATGTTTACGAGAAGGATTATCAAAAACTGTGATGCAAGACCCATAGTGATCATGGCCGCACCTGAGGAAATCCTTATTCCTTTGAAGCAAATTTCCTTCACAAGGCTTCTTCTCATGCAGACATAGCACACGTAAAATATAAAAATTATGATAACGTTAGCAACTATCCCCATAAGATCCTTTATACCGTACAGGGCGGTATAAAAATCTTTGGCATAAGATGCTTCTGAGGATGAGCTTGCAGAGAGTCTTGCTATTGTAAGAGCAAATTCGGAGCAGATCACGTGCACCGAATAGAAAATGCAATAGAAGCCGATGCATTGAAGCAGGGTGATAAAGAATTGTGCCACAGGATGTCTTTTTCTTATGAGAACACCGCAATTCGGGCAGAAATTCTGTCCTTCACAAAGGCGTTGTCCGCAATTTGAGCAAAACATTTGAAGAACCATCATTTTCTGTTTTTCTTTGTGCTGTTTTCTTCCAAAAGAGCGACCTTCTTCTCCAGATCCATCATTCTTCGGCTGACTGCGCAAAGCTCCTGAGAAACAGGGTCGGGGATATGGACCTGGTCAAGGTCGATGGGATCGATCTTCTTGCCTTCCTTACGCACTATGTGTGCAGGAATGCCTACAGCGGTACAGTTTTCGGGAACGGGTCCAAGCACAACTGCGCCCGCGGCGATCTTCGAGCCGGAGCCCACCGTGAAGTTTCCCAAAACCTTAGCTCCCGCGCCGACCATAACGTTATCACCCAAGGTGGGATGGCGCTTTCCGGTGTCCTTGCCGGTACCGCCGAGGGTAACTCCTTGATAGAGGGTACAGTTATCACCGATGATCGTGGTCTCTCCTATTACAACGCCGCTTCCGTGGTCGATAAACAGCCCTTTTCCGATAGTGGCACCCGGATGTATTTCGATTCCGGTGAGAAATCTCGCACTTTGGGAAATAAATCTTGCAGAGGTGAATTTCTCTTTTTCGTAAAGCTTATGTGCAAGTCTGTAAGCCAGAATGGCGTGAAATCCTGAGTACAGTAAAGCTGCCTCTGCGCGGCTCTTAACTGCGGGATCTCGCTGGCAGATTGCGTCAATATCCTCCTTAGCCTCTTTAGCGAAGGCGGATATTGAATTGTTTTCTATTTTTTGTTTTGCAGACCGCAGCTTTTCAGCGGTCTTTTTATTCGTTTTGATTTTGATCTCGATCATGTGGGACTCCAAGGATTAGTTTCATTTGTTGACAGTATATTCGCCGACCTGAACCAGCTTTCCGTTTTCCCAAATGAATTCTTTGCAAAGTATTGCGGAGGGATCGGAGTAATCCTGGCTTGTTATAAGCTCGTCCTCCGGGAACACACAAAGCTCGTAAAGGGAACTGAGCTCCTCTGAGAGGATGAATTTGCTCTTTTCGCTATCCCAAAGCCATGCCATCCCTTCAAGATTTGGGGTGATAACGGAGCAGGGAACGTAGAGGTCGATAAAGCCGTCAAAATTCATATCCTGGAATACTGTGTTTTGCGATGCAAAATCCATATCCAGAACAGTATAGTATTCGCCTTCTTCAGGAAGGCTGATCGATTCGATGATCTTTTGGCTGTCCTTTTTCTTGATCTCCAGAACAGCGCCGGAATCCTCAACTGCAAAGAGATATGCACATATCTCAGTCTCTTTGTCGAGCTTTGCCGTAGCGATGAGGTTTTCTTCCGTATGCTTATCGGCATATTCGCTTTTGAACTCCTTGATGGACGCATCCTCATCCTTTGAGGAACAGGCAAATAAAGATGCGCATGATAGTATCAGTATTGCCGAAAGAAGGCATATTGCCGCACTTTTTACAGTGTTTTTTTTCATATTGACAGACTATCCTTTGTTGATTAATCGGCACCGCCGTCCTGTGTGAGAGCGTCGTTAGAAGGGGCATCGGTGGCATTGCCTTGGTCCTCGGGCTCGTTATCGACCCTCACTATAACGCCGTTTTCAAAATATCCTGTATAAACTCTTCCGTCAGGCCAGGAATAGGTGCCCTCGCCCCAAAGAGTTCCCTTTCGGAATTCGCCCACGTACTTTTCACCGTTCGCCCAAGTATAGGTGCCGTTGCCGCTTTTTTGATCATCTGCGAACTGGCCGCTGTAGATGCTTCCGTCGGCATAGGTGTAAACGCCCTCGCCGTGCTTTAAGTCATTTTCAAAGGTACCCACGTATGAAGAGCCGTCGGCAAGAGTATAGGTGCCCTCGCCGTTTTTCATTCCGTTGGAAAATTCCCCGGTGTAGACGCTTTTGTCGGCATAGGTGTATGTGCCCTTTCCGCTTCTTTTGCCCATTTCAAAGCTTCCTTCGTAACGGTCTCCGTTGGCAAGAGTGAGCACTCCCTCTCCGTGGGGCTTATCCACGGCAAATGTTCCGATATAGACATCGCCGGTGGAATAGGTGAGCTGGCCTTTGCCGTGCTTGACAAGATCCTGGGTCTCGCCAAGGTAAACATCTCCGTTTGAATATTTTATGGATCCGTCCTCGGAATTAACGGTAGCGGTCAAGCCGTCAACATCGCCGTTTCCGCTGTATGAGATCCTACCGCTTTTGGGGTTACCGTGGGCATCTGTGATGCCTATGAATTTAACGGAGAAGCCATCGGAAAAGTTGTATTTCACATAGCGGATGCCGCAAAGATAAAGCACGGTGAAAATGATGGCAACAGCCGCAACTGCACAGATCGCGGTTATGGCGATCCTTGTGCGCTGCATTGAGCGGTTCTTCATTTTTCTCTTTTTTATTTCTTTTGCCATGGCATTTACCTCCGTTTTTGTTATCAGAGCTTTTTGAATGAATTGATCGCGCCGTCGGTAAGCTCAAGGAGCTTCGGCATACAAAGGGTGAGGGCAACCGCTGCGCCGATGAAAAGGATCGCTGCTATAATAGCTATGATCCAGGGAGAGCCCTTTGATTCATATCTGATCTCAG
The DNA here is from genome assembly GCA_015065395.1 of Oscillospiraceae bacterium. Taxonomy (GTDB): domain Bacteria; phylum Bacillota; class Clostridia; order Oscillospirales; family CAG-272; genus Avispirillum. Next base: position 3,956 of record SVQJ01000087.1, on the reverse strand, counting down.
CGGTATGGCGTTTATCCTCGGGGATATAGAGACGTGCCTTTGTCATATCGTAACGCTTTTTATCCGTGTCATTATAGAACAGACGTCGTACAAGACCGGAGAATTTTGAAAGCTTGGTTTGCTTTTTTTCAACGATGCATTCCTCTTCGTTTGCGATAAGCACGTATTTACGCACGGTCTTTACGTCGGCAAGCCTTAGTGAGAGAGCAGCCGTTGGTTTAAGTCCAAGCTCCTCGGGAGTTTTGGCATTATCCTTTGAATTGCATTCGTTCAAGACCAGAGCCTTTATAAGCTTTGATGAAAAATGCTTTGAAAAGATATATGCCGCAACGCCTGCCGCAAGTCCAAGGCATATACCCCAGATTATCGCGTTAAGAGAGAATGTGGAATTGGAGAAATCGAAATTGTCGTATGTTATACTTAAAAGCATTTTGATCCGGACCGTTTCTGATTATTTTTTGAGAACGTCAACGCCAAGGTACTTGCGAAGCACCTCGGGAACGGTAACGCTTCCGTCTGCATTCTGGTTCTGCTCAACGATCGCAGGGAGGATACGGCTGGTAGCAAGACCGCTTCCGTTGAGGGTATGAACAAACTCTGTTTTGTTGGAGCCGTCGCGCTTAAATCTCATGGAGCCGCGGCGCGCCTGATAGTCGCGGGCGTTGGAGACGGAGGAAACTTCCTTGTAGCCGTCCATGGAAGGAATATGGATCTCGATATCGTAGGTTCTCGCCATGGAAGCGGAGCAGTCAGCTGCAGCGAGCTTAACGGTTCTGAAATGGAAGCCAAGGCCCTTTACAAGGGCTTCTGCCTTACCCACAAGCTCTTCAAAGGCTGCATCGCTGTCCTCGGGGCGTGTATACTGTACCATTTCTACCTTATTGAACTGGTGGCCTCTTACCATACCGCGCTCATCTGCTCTGTAGGAGCCTGCCTCACGGCGGAAGCAAGGAGTATAGGAAATGTACTTTTTAGGAAGATCTGCCTCTGTAAGGATCTCGTCGCGGTGGAGAGAAACGAGAGCTGTTTCAGCGGTGGGGAGCATGAATCTTCTTCTTTCGTCCTCTGCAGCCTCCAGCCAATAAACTTCATCCTGGAATTTGGGGAACTGACCTGCAGTGAGGCCGCATTCGTAGCCGAGCATGTGAGGAACGAGAACGAGCTCATATCCGTCGGCAAGGTGGGTATCGATGAAGTAGTTAAGGAGAGCCCACTCAAGGCGCGCACCCATGCCGCGGTAGATCCAGAAGCCGTTGCCGGAGAGCTTTGCGCCTCTCTTATAGTCTATAAGGCCCAGATCGGTACAGATATCAACGTGGTTCTTAGGCTCGAAATCGAAGGTGTGGGGATCGCCGAAATAGCGGATAGGCTCGTTGTTCTCCTTGCCTCCTGCCTTCAGATCTTCATCGGGAAGATTGGGGAGAGAGAGCATGAGATTATTATATTCCTCCTCGATCTCGCCAAGCTTTTCATCATTGGCCTTGACCTCTGCGGAAAGAGCTTTCATTGCGGCAAATACTTCTGTACAGTCCTTACCCTCTTTTTTGAGCTGGGGGATCATCTTGGATTGGCGGTTCTGCTCTGCCTTTTTCTGATCGTTTTCTGCGATCATATTGCGGCGTGCGGTATCAAGCTCCACGATACGGAGCACCTCTTCACGGGCTTCCTTGCCTTTAGCAGCAAGGCGTGCAATAACGTTTTCGGGATTTTCTCTGATAAGTTTGATGTCAAGCATTTTTCTGACTCCTGTTTATATATAGATAATTTTTATTCTTCGGTTATTTTTGCACCGCAGATGGCGCTTAAGAGTGCTTCAAGATCGCCGTCCCCGCTGTATTCAACGGTGATGGTCTTTCTCTTGCCCTTGGTTGCTATTTTACAATATCTGCCTGAAAGATCAGTGACCTTTTTTTCCAGCTCCGCTACATAGTTGACGGTGAGCCCTTCGATCTTCTCTTGCTTTTCCTTCGGGGCTTTGTTCTTTGCTTTCACTGCTGCTTCGGTCTCTCTGACGGAGAGGCTTTTTTCTATAACGGTCTTTGCGAGGGGGGCAATATCAGCGCGGGTCTTAAGTCCCAGCAGAGCTCTGCAGTGCCCGGCACTGAGTGTACCGTCCTTGAGATAGGTGCTTATCTCTTCGGGAAGCTCAAGCAGGCGCAGGGAATTCGCAACCGCGCTTCTTGATCTTCCTACCTTTTCGGAAACCTCTTCCTGAGTGAGATCAAAGCTTTGGATCAGCATGCTGTATGCCTCTGCTTCTTCGTAGGGGTTCAGATCCTCTCGCTGGATGTTTTCGATGAGAGCGATCTCTGCACAGCGCAGCTCGTCGGTCTCCATTATAATGGCAGGTATCTCAGAAAGGCCGGCAAGCTTGGAAGCTCTCCAGCGCCGCTCTCCTGCGATTATCTGATACATTCCCCCAAGGGTCTCACGAACGAGAATGGGCTGGAGCACTCCGTTTTTTGCAATGGAATCTGCAAGGGCGTTCAGCGCATCGGGGTCAAAATTCTTTCTCGGCTGGTCGGCCTTTGGCTCCACATCGTATATCGGGAGATTGGTTATACCGCCGCTGTCGGATACATCATTGTTGGAAAAAAGATTATCAAGCCCTTTTCCCAGGGCGCGTTTTTTTGCCATATTATATTCCAAACTTTCTTTAGCTTTGTGGTTTTACATCTCCCGACCTTACAGGACCCTGGAGACCAGCTCCTTTGCGATCTCCGTGTATGCAAGGGAGCCTTTTGAGTATTTGTCGTAATAATAAATAGGTTCTCCGAAGCTGGGAGCCTCGGTGAGCTTAACGTTTCTTGCGACCGGAGTGGTGAAAAGCTTATCGGCGTAGTATTTCTTGATCTCCTCAAGCACCTGTGCCGAAAGATTCAACCGACCGTTGTACATGGTAATAAGTATTCCTGTGATGGTGAGGGAAGGGTTGTAAAGCTGCTTTACCTTCTTTATGGATATCATAAGCTGAGAAAGGCCCTCGAGAGAGTAATACTCACATTGCATCGGGATGACCACGCCGTCTGCCGCAGAAAGGGCGTTCACGGTGAGCATGCCCAGCGAGGGAGGGCAATCGGTGAAGATAAAATCAAAATCCTCGCCCACCGCATCTATTATTCTTTTGTATGCGTATTCTCTGTGCTCCATTTCAATAAGCTCGATCTCCGCTCCGGCAAGGTCGATGGTGGAGGGGAGGATACAAAGGTTTTTGAAACGTGTGGAATAGATCGCGCTGTGGGGATCGCACATACCGTTGAGCGCGTGATATGCCGAATGACGGAGAGCTTTCTTGCTGATACCCACGCCGCTGGTCGCATTTCCCTGAGGATCAAGGTCGCAAAGGAGAACTCTGTAACCGAGAGCTCCCACAGCGGCCGCTATATTAACGGCAGATGTGGTTTTTCCCACACCGCCCTTCTGATTTGCAAAGGTTATAACAATAGGTTTTGCCACGGTATACCTCCGAGCATAATTTCATACCTTATATTCTACCGCAATGCGCCGATTTTGTCAACAAGGATAAGCGGATATCAGATGTAAATTTGAAGAAAAAAGCTCCGCGCGATGACGGTGCTTAGATTTTTAATCGTCGTTATTATCTTCGTCAAGGCTTGCAAGCGCAACTTTCGCCGCTTCGATGACGAAAGCGGAAAAGGTACTGTTCGTGCCCTTGATCTTGTTTTTCACCTGTTCGATGATATCATTGGGGAAACGGATGCACTTGTTTGTTGTGGGCGGAACGGAAGGGATGCGGAATTTTTTCATGTTTTTTCGAATATCCTTAGCTTTTTGTTTTATCTGTAGTTCTATTGTATGACATTTTGCATATATAGTATGAATGACAAACGTATTGCAAAGCTTTGAAAAGTGAGATATCTTCAGGCTGTCGAAAAAGGCGCAGACCGCCCTATAGGCAAGTTAAAGAGAGCAAGTAACATCTCTTACATCTGAAA
>SVQJ01000086.1:5168-7336 GCA_015065395.1 Oscillospiraceae bacterium | reverse complement strand
CTTTGTTGCAAAGCGCCTGCGCCGTTTTTCAAAAGCATCGGGAGACTCCATCACCCTTCCCCAGTATCTCACAAACCGCTTTGCCTCCCAAAGCCCGCTTCTGAAGATCGTTTGTGCGGTCATCTTCCTCATAAGCTTCACGGTTTATGTTTCCTCTGCCTTCGTTGCAGGCCAGAACGTTATGTGCGCGGTCATCCCCGCTCTCGGCGACAGCCCCATGCTTGCCATGGCTATATTCGCCCTGCTCATTCTTACATACACATTTCTCGGCGGATATAAGGCCGTTTGCTGGACGGACTTTTTCCAGGGGCTGCTCATGCTTACCGCTCTTCTTGCGGTTCCCATCATAATGTCGCTCGGAAGCTTTGACCCCTCCTTCAACGCATCCTTCGCAGAGGGTATCACAGCCTTCGGTAAAAACCCCTTCAGCGCAGACTGGCGCGAGATCGTTACCGGACTCTCCTGGGGACTTGGTTATTTCGGTATGCCTCATATCATCGTCCGCTTTATGGCCATCGAAAAGCCCTCTCTGATAAAGAAATCCGCAACGGTTGCCATCGTTTGGGTAGTTCTCACTCTCGGTGCCGCAATCGCAATCGCAGTATTGGGAAGGACCTTTATCCTGCCCGACGGCATCGCACTCAGCGAAAAGCTCCTTCCTGCAGGAAATCAGCAGAACATATTTATCACCGTTGTTCTGGCACTTTTCCCCAAATTCATCGCAGGACTTCTTCTGGCGGCCATCGTTGCGGCAGCTATGTCCACCGCAGATTCCCAGCTCTTGGTTGCATCCTCATCATTCACAAGCGACCTTTACAAGCCTATGATCCGCAAAAACCGCGCTTCCGACAAGGAAATGCTCTGGGTGGGCAGAATGGTCGTTGTTGCTGTTTCTCTCGTCGCCTTCATTATTGCCGCTTCCGGTATTAACAATGCCGGCGGATGGGCAAGCAATATCATGGCAATGGTTGAGAATGCCTGGGGTCTGTTTGGCAGTGCATTCGGCCCCGTTGTTATCCTTTCCCTCTTCTGGCGCAGACTGAATTACGCCGGTGCCTGTGCAGGTATCATCTCAGGTGCCATAGTGGATATAGCATGGCTTCTTCTCTTCACCGATACAATCATGCCTGCAGCAATCAAGGCTTCGGGCATATATGAGATCCTCCCCGGCTTCGTTGCAGGCCTTATCGCCGCACTTGCAGTATCCCTGATTACGAAAAAGCCTTCAAAAGAAGTTGATGCCATCTTCCAAATCGCAACCGATCCTTCCGTTGATGACTGATAAGACGCTGTATATAAAGTGATCTTCAATTCAGAGCTTGAACAAAAAACTGTCGCTTTTTTGAAAAAAAGCTCTGCAAAAAACTTTATAAAATGGTTTTAGCTAAGGTTTGCAAGGCAAAAGGCGGTGCCAAAGCCTAAAAAGAGTGAAAAGCGCAAAAATGAGCTCGTTCATTTTTGCGCTTTTCACTCTTTTTAGGGTCTTTTTGCTATCGTTGTCTTCTTAAAGTTCCTTTGGTTCTTTCCTTTCAAGGAAAGAACACAGCTTGTCGATAAAGTTATCGACAAGCTGCTTCGGACTGTCGAGAAGGATGCAGATTTCGTTTTTCGGGGCTCGTCGGCGTACAAAGGTACGACAGAGACCCGAAAAACGAAAAGCGAAAAAACCTCCGATTCTTCGGAGGTTTTCTTGGTTAAACCATAAACAACTGCACACACCGCCTTTTCAGATGGAAGAGATGTTAATTGCTCTCTTCAACTTGCCTATAGGGCGGTCTGCGCCTTTTTCGACAGTCTGGGTTCTTTCCTTTCAAGGAAAGAACAGTCTGCCCGTCGGTCAAATAACCGCAAGCTGTCACAAAGGATGCAGACCGACGGGGGCTGACCGGCCTTTTTTGACCTGTATTTTACAGTCCTTGACCCGTTATGATCTTTTTAAGAAAATTGACGTCCTTTCCGGTTACAACGCCGTCTCCGTTAAGATCGGCGCTATCCTCAAGCTGCAGACCAGCCAAAGCACCGGCGGTAACTCTGATCGCGAGATTCAGATCCTTTGAGCTTATATTTCCGTCATTATCAAGATCTCCCTTTTCCCAGTGCTCAAGAACGGGAATATCCAAGATCTCCTCCAGGCCGCACCGTCTGCAACGGAAAATGCCGCTTCCCGT
>SVQJ01000086.1:0-5158 GCA_015065395.1 Oscillospiraceae bacterium | reverse complement strand
ACTGAGTTTCCAAAAGGATCCGATCGTGCCCCAGGGGGGCAACGGTATCGGTAACGTAGCTGTCAGAGCACACCGTACAGGTATGCAGAGTATACCCCTCATCGGTACAGTCCGGAAGGATAACGCAGCTTTCGTAATCACAGGGTGCAAGCTCGCTCGCTCCCACGATATTGAACATTTCGGGAGTGTGCTTTACAAGGGAGTTCGTGCTGTCATCCCAATCGGTAAAGTCGCCGCTGTTGTAGCTGAACTCAAGTCCGTAATCCTCTCCATCGTCAATGACCGAGAAGGTAACGGTGAACAATACTCCGTTATTATGGTTATGACCGAACAATATCTCCGAAAAGACGACCAGAGGATTTTTTGAGGTGTTGATGTTGGGAGGATAGGAGTTTCCCTTCCAGACATCACCCACCTGAACGGAGATAACGGAAAGCGAAGCCGCATTGTAGCCTACAAACATCCGCGAAACCATAAGCCCGGGATTGTTACCGATCGAAACGGTTACCGTGAGGGTATCGCCCTCTCTTTCACTTTCACAAATAACGTAAAAGCTGTCGGGAAGCTTGGGAGAATCATCATATATCTTATAAGCATCTCCGCAAAGGCCGCAGGTATACAGCTTATGCGATCTTTCTATGCAGGTAGCATCAAATGCAGTAATCGTATATTCATGGGGACAATCCGCGGCGAAAGCCTGAATATAGGGGATCGCGGTAAAGGCCGCGATCAGTATAATTGCAATAAATCTTTTCATTTAACAGCCTTTCGGTAAAATTTGATATACATATTCAATATAATGATATCACATAACGGCATCAAGGTCAAGATTAAACCAAAAAGAGAGATCAAATAGGAAAAAGTCCGTTGACAAAGCATTTTCGCTGTGTTAATATATTTGTATTCTTCAAGGAAGGCAGGTACTAAAATGGAAAATAAAAAGAGAGTAGGCATTATCGGCGCTACCGGTATGGTAGGCCAGAGATTTATAATGCTGCTTCAGGATCACCCTTTTTTTGATATAACAGTTCTTTGCGCAAGTGCGCGCAGCGCAGGCAGAACATATAAAGAGGCAGTGGGCGACAGATGGAAGATGAAAGAAGCTATGCCCGAGCATATCGGTGAGATGCCCGTTCTCGATGCGGCAGATATTTCTGCTGTTAGCGAGAAATGCGATCTCGTGTTCTGTGCAGTTAATATGAAAAAAGAAGAGATACGCGCTCTTGAGGAGGCTTATGCCAAGGCTGAGATCCCCGTTATCTCCAACAACAGTGCAAACCGCCGTGTGGACGACGTTCCCATGGTAATTCCCGAGATCAATGCAGATCATTACAAGGTCATAGAGGATCAGAGAAAGCGTCTCGGAACAAAGAAGGGCTTTATTGCTGTTAAACCCAACTGCTCCATCCAAAGCTACGTCCCCATGCTCACTCCTCTTCGCAAATTCGGCATTAAGGAAGTGGTGGTAAGCACCTATCAGGCTATCAGCGGCGCAGGCAAGACCTTCAACGAATGGCCCGAAATGATAGATAACGTCATTCCCTATATCGGCGGCGAGGAAGAAAAGAGCGAGGTTGAGCCTCTCTATATCTGGGGTGAGTACCGTGACGGAAGGATCGTTCCCGACAGCGATACCGTTATCACAAGCCAGTGCATCAGAATTCCCGTTACAGACGGTCATACCGCAACGGTTTTCGTAAAGTTTGAAAACAAGCCCACAAAGGAAGAGATACTTGATGCTTGGAAGAACTTTAAGGGACTTCCCCAGGAGTATGCGCTTCCCCACGCACCTGAGCAGTTTATTACGTATTTTGAAGAGGATAACCGTCCTCAGTGCAATACCGACCGCGATATCTACGGCGGAATGGGAGTTACCGCGGGCAGACTCCGCGAGGATAAGATCTATGACTGGAAGTTCGTCGGTCTTTCCCACAACACCCTGAGAGGTGCCGCAGGCGGCGCTCTTCTTGGTGCAGAGCTTCTTTATAAGCTCGGCTATTTTGACTGATAAAGCTTAAAGCGATGAAAAAGAGACCCGGCTGTCGGGCCTCTTTTTTCGCCTCCGCATACGTGAGGAAGTACTGAATTTTATGCTCGATGCGGATATATGTGGCACTTTCTGTTCTTTCCTTGAAAGGAAAGAACCAAAGGAACTTTAAAAGGACAACGATAGCGAAAAGGCAAAAAGGCCCTTAAAAGGGTAAAGAGCGGTAAAATGAACGAGCTCATTTTTCCCGCTCTTTACTCTTTTAAGGTTACGGCACCTTCGGTGCCTCAGCCAAAACAAATTTCTGCTTTGGCGACGCCTTTTGCCTTGTAATTCTCAGCTAAACCCTTATGTAAAGTTTTTTGCAGAGCTTTTTTCAAAAAAGCGACCGTTTCTCCTTTACAAACCGCAATTTGAAAAGCCCCCCGGCAACCGCCGGGACCCTGTCTTTACGTATATCAATTATTCGTTATTCATTTTCCATTCTTCACCTTGTGATTTTTTCAGGTTTGTGTTAGAATTATTCTGTATAGAAATGCTGCCCGAGGGACCGTTTTTTAGGTGGGTATCTCCGCAAGGCTTTTCGGGAATAACTAATATCAACACTTTGTCAATAAAGAAAGGAATTCTATATGAGGATCGCTTTTTTCGACGCCAAGGGCTATGATAAGCCCTCTTTCGAAAAATATGCCGACGAGGCAGGGATTACAATAAAATTTTACGAAACAAAGCTTTGCGAGGACACTGTTACCCTTGCACGGGGCTGCGACGGAGTTTGCGTTTTCGTGAACGACGAAGTATCCGCCACCGTAATAGATATGCTTTTGGAGGAAGGCTGCAAATTTATTGCTCTGCGCTGTGCCGGCTACAACAACGTGGACCTTAAGCATCTTAACGGCAGAATGCCTGTGTTCCATGTTCCCGCATATTCCCCACACTCCGTTGCGGAGCACGCCATGGCAATGCTCCTCACGTCTATCCGCCGCATCCATAAGGCTTATATCAGAACCCGTGACTTCAATTTCAGCCTTAACGGCATGACCGGCTTTGACCTTCATTCAAAAACCGTAGGTATCGTGGGAACGGGTAAGATCGGAAGATGCTTTATAGATATCTGCCGCGGCTTCGGCATGAAAATACTGGCTTACGATAAATACCCCGCTGATATCCCGGACGTTACTTATGTGGACACGGATACCCTTTTCAGAGAGAGCGATATCATTTCGCTCCATTGCCCTCTCATGAAGGATACCTACCACATGATCGACGAAAATGCTATCGAAAAAATGAAAAAAAGAGCGATAATAATCAATACCTCCAGAGGCGCACTTATAGATGCCCGTGCCCTTCTCTCCGCCATAAAGGAACGAAGGATCGGAGGCGCCTGCCTTGATGTTTACGAGGAGGAATCTGATTTCTTCTTTGAGGATTTTTCAAACCATATCGTTGAGGACGATATTCTCACAAGACTTATCTCTATGCCCAACGTTATCGTTACCTCTCACCAGGCATTCCTCACTGAGGAGGCTCTTGATAATATAGCTCAGACCACCGTGGAAAACATCACCGCCTTCATGAACGGCGAAACACTCAAAAACACGGTAAGTATATAAGTTTTGTGTTTTTAAGCTTCGTGTACCCATCCTCCTTGACAAATCAGGGAGGATGTGGTAAAATTTTCTTTAGCACACAGTGTGCTAAAGGAGGTGCGCTTTGGAAGAGAAAAACACATCGCTCATTAAGGATGAAATGTCCGAAAGGATCATTGCCGCCGCAGAGGAGCTGGTCCTGACCGTCGGAGCAGAAAAGATCACGGTCAGGAGGATCCTTCAAAAGCTCAGTATAACCAACAGGGTCTTCTATAACCGCTTTCATAATATAAACGACGTTCTGAACACGGTTTACGAAAATACCGTACTGAAGATAAGAGAAAGCATTACCGCAAAATTTGACCCCAAGGGAGATTTCTTCTCTCAGGTGATCGATATCGTTGCAGGTACTCTCATCATGTCCTACGAAGTGAAAATGAATTTCAATACATACGTTTTTGAAAACGACTCCGTTTCACAGGATAATTATCAGTGGTGGAAGGAGCAGATAATAAACCTTATTGAATTCGGCAAAAAGCAGGGACATCTTAAAAATATTGATTCCGAGGCGATGGCTTATGCCGTCTGGTGCTTTATCCGCGGATATAACGCGGATGCTTTGGGAAGAAAGCTTCCCAGAGACGAGGCAGTACGGAATTTCAAATACAGCTTCGGGATCCTTCTGGACGGAATGCGTGCGTAAAAAAGACTAATTATTAAGGAGAATATATATGCAAAACAGTATGGACCAAAAATACCAAGCCTTGTTCACCCCTTGGAAGATAGGTAATGTGGAAATCAAAAACCGCATCGTTATGTGCCCCATGGGCGGAACAAGCCTTTTCGGTTGGTTTGAGCTCGGCGGATGCCACTTCGATAAGGAGGCGGCAAAGCTCTTTATCGAAAGAGCCAACAACAACGTGGGTTTGATCATCCCCGGTATCGCCCCCCTGAAGGATACCTTCTGGGGAAAATGGCTGTGGCAGAATCCCAAAATGTTCAAAGAGCTAAAGGAATTTATGGACGAGATACATAAGACCGGTGCAAAGCTGTTCGTTCAGCTCACCGCCGGAATGGGACGCTCCTGGGCAATAACCGAGCTGGTCGCCCCTCTCCACAGAAACAAATTCACCCGTGCTCTTGTCAAGCCCATTATAGATACCTCCCATGAGCTTGCTTCCCCCAGCCCCCAGCCCTCCCGTTGGGCACCTGATATTACTTGCCCCGAAATGACCGTTAAACAGATTCACGAGATCATCGAAGCCTTTGCAAAGACCGCAAAGCTTTGCAAGGATGCAGGGGTAGACGGCGTTGAGGTACACGCGGTTCACGAGGGATACCTGCTTGACCAATTTGCCATTGAGTTTTTCAACAAGCGTACCGACGATTACGGCGGAAGCTTTGAAAACCGCTACAGATTTGCCGCAGAGGTCGTTCAGGCTATCAAGAAAGAATGCGGAGAAGACTTCCCCGTTTCACTGCGCTATTCCGTTGAATCCAAGATGAAGGGCTTTTGCGAGGGTGCCATGCCCGGAGAGGAATATACCGAGGTTGGCAGAAACATAGAGGAATCGGAAAAGGC
>SVQJ01000085.1 GCA_015065395.1 Oscillospiraceae bacterium | reverse complement strand
ATACCTCCCAGGCCCTCTACCTCCAAAGTGGTTCCGTAGAAGAAGAAACCGTCCATCGCACTGATACTGATACGATCCCTGTTAATGATATGAACGTCGGGGTCAAACCGGGCGCCGCTGGTGCTCTTCAAGGAGCCTTCGATGACCAACTCGCCCATTGCGGCTTGGATGGTGCGATCGTTGTTGGAATTTACCGTGAAAGCGCCCGTCATGTAGATGCCGCCGGTTTCGGCCGCTACAGCAATCCCGTTGGCACCGATATCGAAGGTGCCGCCGCTCAGGGTGATGTTGCCGCCGTTGCTGAAAATGGCGTTGCCATTGCCGCCGATGGTGGCGTTGTTGCTGTGAATCTCGATGTCGCCCTCGGCATAAATACCGCCGACAATAAAACTTTCGGTGTTATGGATATACACCGTCTCGGACACCTCAATAGCATGCCAGCCGGGCTGAACAAACAGGTCGCTGGTACAGTGCAGGCTCTTGACGTCAATGCCGTTGTCGCTGCCATCAATGGTCAGGGTGCCGCCGCCGTCAATGGTCAGGTTGTAGTCACCTTCGATATAGGGCACCGACAGGTCGATATCCATATACAGGTGCGTGTCCCCCATCAGGACAACGCCCCGGTCAGCGATGACGGTGCTGGCGTACATCAGACCGGTGATATTCTGAGCAGATGTTTCTATTGAGGCAAACGGTATTACCCCGATGATCATTATCAAACATATAATAATACTCAATATTCGAGCTTTCAATTTCATTTCATTTTCTCCTTTATTAATGCGATGCTCAGATCTCAAGCGCACCGGAGATCAAGCGTTTAAGAAGATTTGAATCCTTTGCCGTGATCTTCATATCCCCGTCGATATCGGATGCTGCAAACTCACGGGACCCTTCTTTGCATTCGATAGCTCCGGATATTATTCTCACTAAAACATTGGAATCCCTTGCTGATACGTCTCCGTCGGAATTGGTATCTCCGATGACCACGTTATCGGGATGCTTTTTCATCGTCACGTTATGTATTGCGTTGGAACCGCTCACGTTGATAACGGCGCTGTACGTAAAGTGGCCTGATTTAGTCACCTTCAGCGTATAGATCCCCTCAGCAACCCCTCCGAAGTGATAAGAAGCGTTGTTGCCCTTCACGATGGTTTCGTATGCAGGCTCTGTTGTTCCCTGAGAGATCAACTGCAAGGTGATATCCTCCGTATTATCATCGAAGCTTGTAACCTGACCGCTTACAGAGTATAACTTCTTTGTTTTTACCGTATAGTCATTATAAATATACACGAACCTTGAGCCTGCCAATACCTCAGTGGGAGCTTCTCCGTTGAGAGATACAGCCGAAGGATTTACCGCAAAGCTGCATATCTCCGCATTCTGCCCATTCTTTTGGGGTCTGATCGTTATTTCGGCGCGATAGGTCATATTATCCGCAAAGATCTCGTCCTCCATAACGGGTGCACCATACTCTCCGTTTCCGTAGTACTCGTACCAGGTGACTGTAGCCGTATAAAGCTGATCGTTACCCTTACCGAGATACACGGTAGTATCGGGATGCTGACCTGCTTCGGGCTCTTCAAGATCTTCAATATCTATCTTCGTTACAGTGATGGGAGACCACCGGAAGGTATAGGAAATATAATTGTTCCATTTGGAATTGCTCGACTCTGCGATCACATCTGCATAATTTCCGTTAACGGTACCCGCAACCAGGGAATCACCGCTGTCCTCATCAAAGGCAAATTCATAATAGCTTGTATCGGTAACGTCAAGATAGATACGGACATTATAGTCCTTTCCTGCCTCAAAGACGTGATCTGAATAGATGGTATTCCAGTTTTCATCATACCAGACGATACCGTTTGATTGTTTAAGCTTACCGCTCCAATAGTCATATCTCTCACCCGGCTCAAGACAGTAGCCGTAGCCTGTAACATTCGCAGTATAGTCGGGAGTCTTTCCGGGGAAAGGTGCTTCAAGGTCTGTTACACCAACGTTTTTGATGATACGCTCCTCACACAGACCGAAATTATATTCAGCGGTTATGTAATGAGCAGTATCCTTGTTATAGGTCTTAAAGCAAAGACCTCTTCTTCCCGAATTATTGAATTCCACCCATACGTTGGGATCATTGGCATCAAATCTCAGGAATCTGAAGCCGCTTGCCGTTCCAACCTCAACGCTGATCTTATAGTACTTGCCTGCGGTGAAGGTATGGGTATTATCTATAAGCTTCCAACCGTCCGCTCCGTTGTCGGAAACGTACCAGTAGATGCCATTGTTTGCTCTGCCCGTTATGCCGTACGCAGGGCTTTGGCTTCCTACAGAATAGCTGGGATGCTCGCCCTCTCTGGGAGCTTTTGCCGTCAGATCAACACGGTCAATGATGATCTTACGATCGCAGATATCACAGCAAAAATTATTGTCTGCATCCTCGTGCTCACGAAGGGGAGAGCGCTTTGCGCAGTCATCTCCTACGCACTGAAGAATATGTCCGTTATGCTGTGCTTTTGCCTTTTCAAGGGGATATTCAAGAGATTTGTAATATTTGAAATACTGATAATTGTGCTTTGCCGACAGAGTAACGTCCCAGGTTCTCATCTCGTTGTCGTCTTCATCGGTGATGATACAGAAATACGTAAATTTCTGGGTGCAGGCAGTCGTAGGCGCAAGCACGTAAAGATCGGGTCCCTCAAAGCACTCTCCGTCAAGGGGATCGGTCAGAGGCTTGTTTATCCATCTGCCGCCGATACTGACCTTTTCGTACCAGGTATAGGTAAGAGAGCTGTCACCGACAGCTTCTACGTGGAAATGAGCGATATTTCTCTCATCATAGTCCTCATCGGGGCTTGTGACCAGAACGTCTCTCACGTTTTTGGGCTGCTTTGTGATTATAATGGAAGGCATCTTAAAATCGCATACGTCGCAATAACCGTCAAGATCCTCATCCTCATGAGGGCGCAGTCCCGTTCTCATATCACAGCCCTCTCCCACGCACTGAAGAATATGTCCGTATACGTTTCTTTCAGCCGTTTCGTAAGCCCACTCTTGATCTCTCCAGTTTCTGTAATACTGATAATCGTGTCTCGTATGGATCATTGCATCAACAGTCTTAACCTCATTGCCATCCTCATCGGAGATAACACAGCAAACGTAAACAGGGCTGTAGCAGCCGTCTGTGAAGGTGATGACGGAGATCTCGGGACCGTCAAAGTCCTCACCGTCAGAGGGCTCGGTTCCCGTCAGGAGCATATATTTTAACTGGCCGTTTGCTTCATATCCGATATACCAAGTGTATGTAAGCTCACTTATTCCCTCAGCCTTTACGGAAAAATGAGCAATATTTCTCTCGTCGTGCGTTTCATAGGGGCTTTGTACAAATACGTTGTATGCATCCTTCGGCTGCTCTGTTATAAGGATCTTTGAATCCTTGAGAAGGCCGCAGGAGGTGCACTGACCGCTTGAATTGAAGGTATGCTTACCGTAGCTCGTATAATGCTCGCTGTCATCACAATAAGCGCATTTGTGCCAATGGTAGGTCGTGTCCCATGACCAGGGAACGATGGGTCGCGCATCGTGTGCACCATCGTGGACCGTATGCTCGTCGCTGAAATGCTCTTCCCAGCCGTCGTTTTCTATGCAGACCCATTCGGAGCAATCGCAACCCTCAAAGTTTGCAAAGTCCTCGCAGCATACAAGGCACAGTCCGCAGTCATCGCAGATGCCCTCGCACTCGGAGCAGTATTCTGAGCAGTTTTCGCAGATCTCTGCACAGCTTGAGCAGGCACCGCATCCGGGGCAGAGCTGAACGCATTCGCTGCACAGATTGCAGTCATAGCAGAATTCGTCCGCACAGGAAGAGCATCTCTCGCCGCAATCCTCACAGATGATCTCCTCTTCGCCGCAGGTCTCGCAGTTTTGACAATGATAACCCTCGGAGATCGCGCATTCGATGCAAAGCATGTGGGTGGAGCAGATCTCGGCGCAGTTTCCGCAGATACCGCATTCCTCGCAGAGATCGCCGTCCGCTTCTCCATAGCACTCTGAGCAGTCGGGGCAGTGGAGCCCCTCATCACGAGCACATTCCTCGCAAATTATCATGCCCTCCTCTACGGAGCAATACTCGCAGGTAGGGATACATTCAACGCAGGCAAGGCATTCCTCGCACCATCCCTGCACTTCAAAATAGCATTCTCCGCAATCAGGGCAGTGACCCTCGCCGTCCATTGCACAGTCTATACAAAGAAGACCTTTACCGAGATTCACGGAACAACCGTCACAGATGTCGGTGCAAGTCTCGCAGGCACCGCACTCCTCACACCAGGACAGTGCTTCAATATAACACTCGTCGCATTGGGGGCAGTGAGAGCCTCTGGCTATGGCACATTCAGTGCAGATGGAGTCTCCCACCTCAAAATCGGAGCATCCGTCGCAGATCTCATTTCCCGAGCAGTCCTCGCAAACACCGCACTCAATGCACAGCTTATGGCACGCGTCACACACGTAGCACTCGCTGCAATAGGGAGATCCGTCGATCCAATCCTCACATTCGGGACATCTGTGCGCCGCATGGACCGTCAGTACAGACGGAGGGATCATACCGATCACCATCACAAGCACCAACAGCCCGCTTATTATTTTTTTTGAATGGTTAAGCCTCATTTTTAATTTCTCCTTTAGCAGTAATATCCCGGTATCTTGTCGCCACTTTCAGAATCTGCCGTCCGCAGTTGGGACAGTACTGAGAATCAGCCGCCAATACGGTATCGCAATCGGGGCAACATTTGTGCTGCCGCTTGTAACGGTCGAAAAGCGTTTCGCTTGATAGTCTCTCTCCGCATTCGGGACAGGTATCCGCCCTCGTTTTTACCGATTGACCGCAACGTGGGCACACCCTGAGCTTTTTCATCACGTTTGGGCCGAAGCCGAAACGCTCCAAATTCTTAAATCTGATCTTTTGCGTCATCACCGCCTAAGCCTCCTTCATAAATCAGTTTTTTTCCGCAGGAAGGGCAGGTTCTTATCGGCGTGCTTATCTTTTGACCGCAAAATTTGCAAAACTTCGGCTCGCACTCGTAGGGAGCACATAACACACATTCCAGAACCTCGGCATTAAATGCCGCATCCAAGACCCATCTGCCGCATTTATGGCATTTGTTAAAGTACTCCTTTCCCTCATTCTGCCACGCCGAAAGCAAAGCAGCTTCTTGAGTTTCCCCGCGATAGATCTCCTCCGTTGTGCAAACGTGAGCACCCGATATATCGCAATAAAAGAGAAATCTGTAGCCTCCGCTGTCTGCCACCGCCTTGTGATCCGCCACACTCTTTTCGGGCATTGCTTTCTCTCCTTTCAGAACAATCAATGATCGCTTTCAAATCATTTGCCGACTTTTCCACGGCAAAAAGCCAAAGCGACTTGACTGAATCAAAATTTCATGTTACAATAACAACATTATAAACAGGGGTTGTGCTCTGCGCTATTCGGCACGTAATGAGAGCTCTTTATACAAAGGCCGTGCCTTCGCGAAAGAGATTGCCCCTTTATCAAACCGTAACAAAGGCAAGATCTATCCCCTTCTTTCATAACCTTGCATATATAAGTTTAATAGTTTCCCGGATATTTGTCGCCACACTTTTGCAAGAAAAAAGTGTGGGTTCTGAATTTTTTTGAAAAAGTGTGGGAAAAAGTGTGGGAAAAAGTGTGGGATGGCCGCAAATCGGTGCGGCTGAGGGAGTGATTTCATGAAAAAACGTTTACTTTGGGTGATTACCCTGCTGATCATGACATCCGGACTATCGGGATGCAGCAACGTAGAAAAAAAGGCGGCAAGCCTGTCTATTATCTACGGTGCATCTGCCGTGCTTTCTTTTCTGCTGCTGGTGGGCTGCTGCTGCTTTGTGCGCAAAAGGAAGGCATGGTTTGTTTTGCTGTTTTCATCGGTGCTGGTAGTGAACGTGGGCTATACATTTCTTTCGGTTTCTACCGGTCTGGGGATGGCCCTGCTCGCAAACCGCGTTTCTTATCTTGGCTCGGTTTTTTTGCCTCTTTCCATGCTTATGATCATTCTGAACGTCACAAACACCAGACACAAATGGTGGTTGCCCGGCGTTCTGTTCGGTATCGCCGCTGTAGTTTTCCTTATTGCCGCAAGCCCGGGAATACTCCCTATATACTATAAGGATGTCTCCTTTGCGGTCGTTAACGGCGTTTCTACCCTCGTTAAGGATTACGGTCCGTTGCATCCCTTGTATTTGGTCTATCTGCTCGGCTACTTTGCCGCCATGGTCTGGGTCATCGTCCGTGCATCGGTGAAGAAGACCATAGATTCCTCCTCCCATGCTGTGATTTTGGCTATCGCTGTATTTGTAAACATCGGCGTTTGGTTTATTGAACAGCTTACAAGCATTGATTTTGAAATGCTTTCGGTCTCATACATAATCAGCGAGCTCTTCCTCTTGGGAGTTCACTTCGTTGTGAACGAAAATCGGCGGCTGAAAGAGCTTATACGCCAAAAGGAAGAGGCTCTCCTGGCCAAAGCCGCTGCTGAAGAGCCTGCAAAAGTGGGTAATATATCCCCGCAAGCAATGAAATGCTTTGCAAGTGGACTTGAGGAATTGACGCCTACCGAGCGTTCTATATACAATGCTTATTTAGCCGGCACTCCGACCAAGGAGATAATGAGCATGCTGAACATAAAGGAAAACACCTTAAAATTTCACAATAAGAACCTTTACTCAAAGCTTGGAGTTTCATCACGCAAGCAGCTTCTTGAGATTTACAGGGCCATCAAGGCAGAGATGAAGGAGAACAATGAAAAGGCACAGATATGCTGAAACAAATATTGTAAGGCAAAAGGTGCCGTAACCTAAAAAAGAAAAGTGCACAAAAATGAACTTCGTCATTTTGTGCACTTTTCTCTCTTTAGAGCCTTTTGGCCGTTATGCTCACTTCTCCGCTTTGCAGATATTCCCTCTCCCCGTTTTCATATTCCACAAGAAGATGGAATTCTTCGTTTATATCCAGAGCACGGGCAGGCAGGACCTTTTCCGGGTCGCTCCATTTGGTCACCGTGATCGTATTTCCCGGAACGAAACAGTATTTTCTGTATTCCTCGGTCAACTCATGGGTGATAGGGTCTTGGTATATATGAAAAAAGCTCTCAAGAAAAGCTTTTGCAAGGACTTTATCCATTCCTGCCTCCCCTTTTTCAAAAAGGGCTCCCGCCTTATCTCTTATATTTTCGGGAAATCCCCCCTCAGGCATTCGGATATTCACTCCGATACCAAGGATCACTCCCTCAAGCCTGTTTTCGCGAAAGACCGATTTTGCCAGGATCCCTGCCACTTTT
>SVQJ01000084.1 GCA_015065395.1 Oscillospiraceae bacterium | reverse complement strand
TTCTCAGGAAGATTATAGTTGAAGATCAACGGAGCATAGGGATCCCCTCCGCCCTTCGCAGTTGAAACTGTGAGCTTTCCGTCGTACAGCTTTTTGGCACTTGTAGAACAAAGCAGGACCTCCTCATCAAAATCAGGAAGAACTATCTCTTCCTTATTTTTCGACACATTATTATCAAGCTTTTCGCCGTTTTTATAAAAAGGCTCAATAATACCAAGCTCAACCAAAGTAATGAGCGCTCCCACGATCAAAACAACAAATGCAGCAACGAAAGGAAGAATGAACGAGGTGCTCTTTTGAGCTTTCTTTTTTGATTTTTTTCTTTTCTTGGGTGCAATATATGAGCCTGCAACAAGCTTATAATCATCGCCGAAGGTATATGTTCCTCTTTCAAGGATGCCGTTCGTCATTTCTCTGTGAACAACGTGCTGACCTTTCACCGCCTTACCGCCGCTGCCGATATAATATATGTCACCGTCGATCTTTACACATCCGGCGTGCTTTGGGCGATCGTCCTTATAATAAACAAGGTCGCCGTTTTCATATATCAATCCGTTTTTCATAATATCTCCCGATCATTTTTATACAGAATATTATAACATATATCCTCGAAAAATCAAGGCTAATTGCTTAATTCGCAGAGTTTATCAAAAATATTGCCAAAGTCTGCTTTTTTACGCTATAATGAATAAAAAAGGAGTATTTATGAAAAGAAATCACATTATCTGCCACATGGTCACCTCCATAGACGGTAAGGTTTGCGGAGACTTTCTCTACTCTAAAGCGTGCGATGCAGCAACACAAATATATTATAAAATCAACCGTGATCTGAAGCCCTTGGGTTTTATATGCGGAAGAATTACCATGGAATCAAGCTTCACAGGGGGATTTTACCCCGATCTTTCAAAATACGAGCCCGACAACAGCGGCGAAAAATATTTTAGGCTTTCGCCGAAGGATCTCAATGGTTTTTATGCAATCGCCTTTGATCCTAAAGGCCGTTTGGGATGGCGCTCTCCGTTTATCAGCGATGACGATCCGGGTTATGACAAGGCACGGATCATCCAGATACTGACCGAGCAGGCAGACAAGCGCTATCTTTCGTATCTACGGGAAAAGAACATCTCGTATATGATCGTCGGTGAAGAAGAGATCGACATCCCTCTTGCTCTTTCCCATATTTATTCCAAAATAGGAGAAGGCACTCTTCTTCTTGAAGGGGGAAGCATTACCAACGGCTATTTTCAGGAAGCCGGAGTCATAGACGAGCTCAGCCTTGTTTACGCACCTCTGATCGGTTGCAAGGATGACAAACCTTTGTTTGACAATGCATCTTACGAGGAATACAAGCTATTCGAAAGCAGTACTTATGCTGACAGCGGTGTTATTTGGATGCATTACAAAAAGGAGATATAGCGTTATATCATAGATCATACTTCTGCTTTTTCACGTTTTTGCCCGCCCTAAAAACGGGCCTAACCATTTAGCTTATGATGAGAAAAGCACAGTCGAGCTTAAATGCCATTTGTAACGTCGCTTTTGCGACAGAAGGGAGATTAATATGAGAAAAAATTTCGGTGCAAAGGCACTTCTTTATCCAATGCCCGTTCTTATCATCGGAACCTACGATGAAAACGGCACGCCCGATGCGATGAATGCCGCATGGGCGGGATCAGCGAGGAAACAGAGATATCCATCTGCATTTCCCCCGATCACAAGACTACTGAAAACATACTTAGATCCAAAGCTTTCACTGTCAGCGTGGCAACCGCCCTGACCGTCACCGCCGCTGACTATGTAGGTATCGTTTCGGGAAACGATACCCCGGATAAAATAAGCAAAGCAGGATGGACTGCAAAAAAGAGCACCCTTGTTGATGCTCCCCTATTCTGCGAGCTTCCCTTCGCACTTGAGTGCCGGCTTATATCCTATGACAGCGAAAGCTGCAGACTTGTAGGCAGCATCATTAATGTTTCTGCCGATGAAAGCATACTTACTGACGGTAAGGTTGATGTTTCAAAGCTTGCCCCCATCACCTACGATCCCTGCAACCATGCATATATTGCATTGGGAGAAAAGGTTGGCAACGCTTTTTGTGACGGCAAAAAGCTTCGTTAAAAGTCCTTTCTTATCCTAATATACAATATATGATATCTAAAAGACCTGCAAAAGCCAAACGTGCTTTTGCAGGTCTTTTCAGATAACTTTTTTCAGAACTTTATGCTTGCTCCCCTTCCGGAAGAGCCTCTTGAGGAACCGGAGCTGTTATTTTCCTTTTTGATCCTCGTTATATTACTGTAGAGATACAGGTCCTTGGCACCGGTCACGTCCATGCTCCCTTTTTTGGTATAGCGATCCGCGCTGTCCTGCTTTCTGACAGATTTCAGCTGACCTTTCATGATCCCCGTCACAATAAATGCCACAACAAATCCGAATACGAGAGAGCCGATTATTCCCACCGTGAAATCGTACGGGAAGCCGTTGATCTCACCGTTTATGTAATAATCGCACTCGTCGGCAAATGCAGAAAACGCTTTTGCATATTTCCCTTCCGAAAGATCCCCCTTGATCTCATTACAAATATCAAGGGCAGTATCGGAATCTATGGCATCTCTGCCTATGCCGTTGGTAAAGAGCGCGCAGCTCCCTTCCGAGTCGCTGACCAAAAGAAGCACTCCATCTTTATTTTCGCCGCAACCGAAACCGTTATCAAAGAATATGTATTCCGCATAATCCAACGGGTCCTCAGTGGGAATATCCGCAACGGTAACAACGACAGCTTCAACGCTATATTTGAACTTTATACCTTCAAGCTGCTCTGAAAGAAGAGCCTCTTGCGCTTCGGAAACAAGATCTTCCGTATCCCAAACAAGTCCACCCTCTTCAGCGGCAAATACAACAAAAGAAGAGGCGCACACGATCAGAGTACAAATCAAAAATACAAATATCTTTTTCATCTGATCCCCCTCACAGCATCCACCAAAGGTAGGAAAGTGCAAAGGCCGCAACGCTTGCAATGCCTGCAATGCCGAACAGCCATTTTCTGTACGCACCCTTATCAAGAGGAAGATCGCCAACCAGCTTTCCTGTCTGCCCATTCATGGCAAAGGTATATTTTTTATCCTTCCAGGTGGTATTCAATATCCAGACCGGATAAAGTGCATATTTGGCGACACCGTTCTCAAGGCACACATTGGATGATACGGGAACGACCGTTGTATACCCTGTTACGGTTTTCGCAAATGCATCCTCCGTGCTTCTTTTTATTCTCTCGTTTGCGCGTCCGATGCTTTGCTCAGAATCAACATCATATTTATCTGCAAGAAATCCTGCAAGGTAAGCGGTCTGAAAATCCACCGCCTGTGAAAAATCGTATGGCTCGATGGATTCCATAAGAGTATCGTCCATTTTAGACGATCCGTCCACGGGTACCAGTTCAAAGCCTATTCTTCCCTTTCTTGTTACGGAATAATAGCTGGTCTCCGTATATCTGTAATTTGAATCGCTCCAGCGGCGTATCCTCGTTGCCTTATATCGGATATGGGCATTGGCGTCCGCATCATAGAGCCAGAAGGGCACGTATATTCCCTTTATCTCATCAATATGGTTTTCATCCTTAAAGACCTTTGGCAAAAGCTTTTTTGAGCTATAATGCCTTCTCAAAGCATCCTTTGCAGCCTTTTTATTCAGCTTGAACGGGATAACGTAATCAGGCTTAAGATCCCCCGCAAACTGCCCCATCATAACCACAGGATTTGAGCAAAAGGGGCACTCGGTTGCCGCGGTCGTTTCCTCTCCCACGATCTCACCGCCGCAGGAATTGCACACATAGATCCGAAGTCCTTGTGTTTCACCCTCCTGCCATTGCCCGCCGGCGGCACTTTGCCACTGCATATCATCATCAAAGCCGTCCTTCAGCTCCTCGTCGTATGCAAGAAGAGTCTCCATTTCAAATTCCGTATCGCAATACGGACATTTCATTTTCTGCGCCGATGTATCAAACTCTATTGCACCGTCACAGCAGGGACATTTATACTCCTGCAATACTGCCAAAGAAATCACTCCTTTCGATGTAAAAACTTTCTATCAGCCAACGATATCCTCTTCTCCGAATGCATTTCCGCACTCAGGACAGAATTTGGGAGGATCATGAGGGTCGGCAGGGGTCCATCCGCAGTTTTTACAACGGTAAGAGGGAGCAGCTGCAGGCTTCTTCTGACCGCATTCATTGCAGAATTTTCCTGTGTTTACGGTTCCGCAGGAGCAGGTCCAACCGCTCTGCTCTTCGGGTCTTTTAGCGCCACACTCCGTGCAGAACTTGCCCGCTACCACAGCTCCGCAGGTGCATCTCCAGCCTTCCTCTGCTTTAGGCTCGGGCTTTTTCTGACCGCACTCATTACAGAATTTTCCGCTGACTACAGAGCCGCAGGAGCACTGCCACGTATCCTTTTCAGCCGCGCTCTGTGCCTGCATCTGTTGCTGAACGCCCATATTATAGAACTGCTGTGCAGAATTCATACCGCCTGAATTCATAGCCATACCCATGCCTAAAAAGCCTGTCATGGCTCCGGCGTTGTTGCCTGCCGCAGTTTCCATCGCGCTTGCAGTCGCCTCGGTCATTCTGCCTGACATCATGAAGGGGTTGCTTCCGTACGTTGCCGCATCCTCCATCTCGTTGATCTTCTGCATATCCTCATCGGTGAGAGTGATGGGATTCACGGCAATTTTTTCAACCGTGATACCTCTGGACTCCACCCATTCAAGCTTCAGAGCTTCATTCATTGCGGCTTTAAGCTCGTTTACCTTTGCAGGGATCTGAGCAGGGCGAAGCTCAAGAGCCGCCAAAGCACCGAAGGCAGGCTGCAAAGCGGATACAAACTCTGTCTTAAGCTGATCATCTATCTCATCACGGGTATATTCATACTCCACATTACCGCAGACCTTTGAATAGAAAAGGAGGGGGTTTGTGATGCAATAGGAATAAACACCGTTGCAACGAACATTTACCGTGCGGCTCATACCGATGCGCTTATTCATGACTTCAAAAATAATAGGACTGGGAGTTCCGAATTTATTGCCTATTATCTCCTTGGTATTGAAATAATAAACTCTCTGATCCTTACCTGTATCACCGCCGTAGGTGAAACGCTTGCCTATAGTTTTGAAGGTATCAATTATGCTTCTGCCAAGCTTTCCGGAGAAAAGAGAGGGCTCTGTGGAGCTATCGTATGTAAATTCTCCGGGTTCTGCACAAAATTCAACGATCTTCCCCTGCTCAACAATGATCATGCACTGACCGTCTGCCACGGCAATGCCGGAGCCGTTGGATATGATATTATCATCGCCCTTAGTATTGGAGGATCTTTTGCCCGTGCGCTTCTGACCTTTTCTTACAAGGACATCAACGGGTAACGAATCACAATAAAAAAATTCCTTCCACTGATCGGCAAAGGTTGAGCTGACAGCGCCTATACCTGCTTTAATAAGTCCCATAAATATCACCTGCTTCTTCGCCTTATGACTGATCACAAGGCTTTTGCAAAAAGGCGTTCCTTTTTGCAAAGAATTCCTTTCTATATATTTTTTATTAATCACAATCGTGATGCTTACAGTGACATTATACCACATATTTTCATTAATTACCACAATCAACGGTATGTTATTTCGATTTTTTGTGGAATTTATCCCAAAAACATCAAAAAAGCCGCAGTTGCGTTATCCGATCGACCGCAACTACGGCTTTATTGACAGAGGGTTACTCCGGTTTTATTGAAAAGAAAAAGCTTATTTCCTTTTCGGAAAGTCTGTACTCCTCGCAAAGCTCGGGGCCGCATGAATTGGAACCGATCCCCGAAACTTTATAATCTATTCGCAAATGAATATTTCCGTCTTTAATGAGCTCATCTGTATGCTTTGCACGGTGGAGAGCATAAGAGCTATAATCCGAAGCTCTGAATTCAAAGCTCTTCCCTGAAAATACCAGACCGCAGATCTTCAGCATTTTTGCATTGAAGTGATTTCCGTGTTCCTGGGGACGCACGTAATTTACGTATTCTTTATCCGTATCACTCTGATAAAGCCCCATTTTGGATCCGTGGTGCATATCGCAATAGCTTTCATGCGGTCCGTAAGCGAAATAGGAAAATTCATTATCTGCCCCATCCATCTCAAGCTCAAAGCCAAGTCTTGGGAGCCAGACCGAGCGCTCTGACACGTCTCCGGAAAGACTGAGCTCTATCTTTCCGTCAGCTCTCACAGATACTGAAAGCTTATATCTGAAAATGGGAGCTCTGGAGACCCCTGCAAGGCTTCCCGAAACGATGACGCATTCGTTGTCTGCCGTACATGAATACACCTTGGAAAAAAGCTTATCCAGATTTTCACCCTGCCAAACATCGTATGAGCCCCACAGGGCTTTAATATTCCTGTCATTATCGGTGGGAGCTCTCCAGAGGGTGAGCTTCATGGGGCTCACAAGCTTTTCTTCTCCGTTTACGGCGATACCGGTAAACGTGCCGTAGTGCTTTGAAAACACGTATCTGAAGCCTTCTCCCGACCAGATAATGTTCTCTCCGTCTTCCTGCATTACCGCAAAAGGTACTACATCTGTATTGGCTATTATTTCACACGGGATCTCATGCTGGGTGCAGGCAACGCACTCACCATCCCTTTCAAGAAAGCAGTTAAGATATGCACCGTACTTACAAGAAATTTTCGGTAGCTCTATTTTTATCGATTCAATTTCGTGAGGCAGAGCGTGAAGCTTTACTTGACATTTTCTAATCTCTATGCCGTCTGCTTCCAAGGTATAAAAGAAGCGGCATTGAGAGAAATCGGTAAAGTCATATCTGTTGGTTATCTCCAATGTCTCCCCCTCAAGAAAGGTTCTCATAGGCTGATAAGCCGCCTTTACCTCATAGCTTCCTGCTTTCAGGGTTCGGTATGCAAATACGATACCGTCTGCGCAAAAATTTTCATCATGGCAAAGCTCACCTTCAAAATCGCCGCCGTACCGCATGACTCCGTTTTTATCTGAAACACCGTGGTCTGCCCACTCCCATACGCAGCCGCCTATAAGCTTTTTGTGCTTGTCGAAGAGCTGATTATAATAATATACGTCTCCGGGTCCGTTGCCCATAGCATGAGCGTACTCACATAGAAAAAAGGGCTTTTTCTTTTCCGTATCCGCGGCATAAGCTTCAATCTCATCAAAGGAAATATACATTCCTGAGAAAACATCCGCGTACTGAGAAAACCCCAGGCGTGATGCATCCTCACAATGAACAAGCCTTCCGTCTCCAAGGGTTTTCAGATATTCTATCATCGCTATCTGGTTTTCACCGAAAGCGCTTTCATTTCCCGTTGACCACATGATGAC
>SVQJ01000083.1:5105-7394 GCA_015065395.1 Oscillospiraceae bacterium | reverse complement strand
CTTACCGAGACGACCGATCGTACCCATCATATCGGGAGTTGCGATAACAACGTCGAACTCGAACCAGTTTTCCTTTGTGATCTTCTCAACGAGATCTACGTCACCAACATAGTCAGCGCCTGCAGCCTTTGCAGCCTCAACCTTGTCACCCTTGCAGAATACGAGGGTACGTACAGTCTTACCTGTACCGTTGGGGAGAACTACTGCGCCTCTTACCTGCTGGTCTGCGTGACGGGAGTCAACGCCGAGACGAACGTGAAGCTCGATGGTCTCATCGAACTTTGCCTTGGAAGTATCGCAAACGAGCTTGATAGCTTCCTCGGGATCGTATGCGCGGGTCTTATCGATAAGCTCTGCGCTCTGCTTATATTTCTTTCCCTTAAACATTGTTCGTGACCTCCTTATTCCTCAACTGTTACGCCCATGGAGCGTGCTGTACCTGCGATCATGCTCATTGCAGTCTCGAGAGAGCCTGCGTTAAGGTCGGGCATCTTTGTTTCTGCGATCTGCTTAACCTGATCCTTGGTGATCTTTGCAACCTTATCACGGTTAGGCTTGCCGGAACCGCTCTCGATACCGCATGCCTTCTTGATAAGAACTGCTGCAGGGGGGGTCTTTGTGATGAAAGAGAAGGAACGGTCTGCATATACTGTAATTACTACAGGAATGATAAGACCGATATCATTCTTTGTTCTTTCGTTGAACTCTTTTGTAAAGTTAGGAATGGCTACACCGTATGCACCGAGTGCAGGACCTACAGGAGGCTGGGGAGTTGCCTTACCTGCGGGAAGCTGAAGCTTAATATAGCCGATAATTTTCTTTGCCATTATTAATTACCTCCGTATG
Organism: Oscillospiraceae bacterium; assembly: GCA_015065395.1. Taxonomy (GTDB): domain Bacteria; phylum Bacillota; class Clostridia; order Oscillospirales; family CAG-272; genus Avispirillum. The sequence goes on along the minus strand of SVQJ01000083.1, from coordinate 6,548 downwards.
TGGTTTAGACGGGAGACTCAAAAAATTTTCTCCCTCCCACGTTTGTGCTCTTCGGGCGGCACCTGCCCTTGAACCTTTCCGGCTCACTCTGCCAGACGCTTTATTTCCTTGATGTTTGCCTTTATGGGCATATCGCGGCCGACTGCGGATACAACGATCGTCACATCGCCGCTTTCGGAAATCTCAGCCAGCTTTCCTGAGTATCCGGCAAAAATGCCCTCTGCTATGGTTACCATATCGCCTACGGCGAAGGTCTCCTCTGCAGATGCACCTGCTGTTTCTCCGAGGAGAGATTCAACCTCTTCATCGGTAAGGGGTACGGGCTTGGATCCGGGACCTACGAAGCCTGTTACTCCGCGGATGTTTCTTACAACATGCCAGCTCTCATCGCACATTATCATTCTGATAAGCACGTAAGAGGGAAGAAGCTTGGATTCGGATACCTTTGCATCCTCGCCTTCTCCTTCGGTAACACTTTCCATAGGAATGCGGACGTCTGTGATAAGCTCCTGCATACCTCTGTTTTCGACAATCTTTTCCAGATTTGCCTTGACCTTGTTTTCGTAACCGGAGTAAGTATGTGCTACATACCACTTCATTCCGGCATTCATTTCATTGATATCACTCATTGGGGCTACCCTTAGATAAGCTTACCGAGAGCAGTAATGAAATTGGAGAAAACAAAATCCACAGCGCCGGTAACTGCTGCAAAAATGATGATAGCAACGATTACCATGATGGAATTGGAACGAACAGTCTTGGGGCTGGTCCATACGATCTTCTTCAGCTCAGACTTTACGCTCCTAAGCCATGCAGACGCGCGAGAGAATATAGACTTCTTTTCCTTTTCAGCCATCGTTTCTCTCCTTTACTTGGTTTCCTTATGCAGAGTGTGCTTGCGGCAGAAGCGGCAGTACTTGTTCATCTCAAGTCTGTCGGGATCATTTTTCTTGTTTTTCTTCGTGTCATAATTCCGCTGCTTGCATTCGCTGCATGCGAGAGTGATTTTAACTCTCATTGTTCGGCACCTCCTGTGTATTCGGACTCCTGTCCGTGAATTTGGCGACAAGGCCGCCAGTACCTTCCTCCGGGGTTCCGAATGCCGTTTAACAAGGCACAAAAAAAGAACCCTCAATTCAGAGGTAGTAGTATTATAGCACTCCTTTATCCGTTTGTCAACATTTTTTTACTATTATTTCTAAAACCTTCTTCCCATGCTTTTATCGTATAATGAAAACTATCTGCTTAGCCGCTGGTTCAAAAGAGGCTTATGCCGTTGAGCGGAAAGGCTTGCCGGGACGGATCATACGCGGACGTATAAAAATACTAAATCTATAATTACCGTGTCCGCTCTGTCAACGCACGAGGCGTTGACCTATGTTAGGCTTCCCCTCGCGAAGGTAAAGCAAGTGCTGACTGTAGCCTTAGCTGCTTCGCTACGTC
>SVQJ01000083.1:0-5095 GCA_015065395.1 Oscillospiraceae bacterium | reverse complement strand
GGCGTTGACCTATGTTAGGCTTCCCCTCGCGAAGGTAAAGCAAGTGCTGACTGTAGCCTTAGCTGCTTCGCTACGTCAACGCACAGGGCGTTGACCTATGTTAGGCTTCCCCTCGCGAAGGTAAAGCAAGTGCTGACTGTAGCCTTAGCTGCTTCGCTACGTCAACGCACGAGGCGTTGACGTATGTTAGGCTTCCCCCAAGATTTGGGGGAAGCTGTCAGCGTAGCTGACTGAAGAGGGTTGAAAACCGAAAATGCAGGAAAAATCAACCCTCATCCGTCTCTCCCGTATACATATCTTTTGATAAACATATCTCCGGGAATGATCTTCAGTTGTAATTTATCGCAATTTCAGAGAGCCACCTTCCGCCTGCAAAATCCGCAACATAAAACCTTACGTTTTCCGGAGGCTTACCGTGAGCCGGTGGTTCTGACCATTCTTGATGCGATCTGTCATTTCAAAAGGAAAGCTTTACCTGTTTTGCCGCTATTGACAGTATTTTTATATAATGATATAATAAAGTAGATTATTATGGAATAATGTTTCTTTTTTGATAAAGAAAGGTGAAACAATGTTAAAAAAGATACTGTCTATACTTTTTTGTCTGTCTGTTTTGGGTGCAGCTTTTTCAGCTTTACCGCTAACGGCAAATGCGAACGGCGATGGTAAGACCAACGTTACATACGAAGTGATCCTGAATACTGCGGCATCGATGATACGATCCCACGAGGGAAACTATGATTCCGTCAATCCGGACGACAACGGTGCTCTCAGCATCGGCTGTCTCCAATGGCATGCAGGCAGAGCGCTCAACCTTTGCCGCTCCATTCTCGAAAAGGATCCGGAGGGCGCTCTTGCGATACTTGGGGAAAGCCTTTACAACGAAATTCTTGATCCTGCAACCGTCTGGTCGTACCGCACCCTCTTTTCCGACAAAAACGTCAGCGACGATGAAACAGACAGGATGTCTGATTTCATTTCTACGGATATCGGCATTGCCGAGCAGGATGCCCTTATAAAGAAGGATGTTTCCGCCTATCTTGACCGTGCCATCGGTCTCGGTATTACGGATCCTGCAGCTCTGGTTTATTTTGCCGATGTTGAAAATCAGTGCGGCAGCGGCGGATCCAGAAGGATCGCTGCAGCAGCTGCGGAAATTGCAGGCTCATACGGCGATATAACTCTTGATATTCTTCACGAGGCAGCTCTTGCAGACAGCGCGGCGGGACAATATGCCACCCGAAGAAACAAGGCCTACAACTCTTGTCTTGTTCTCGGTTGGTCGGAGTTTTCCTCCGAACTTGAAATATGGACCTTGAAATCCACCCGAAATGTCCGTTTGGAGCCCGATACCCTAAGTCCCCTCGTTACCGCTATTTACAAGGGCACAAATGTCGTTATCACCGAAAAGGTATATTTTGATGGCCTCACCCGAGGAAAGACCAGCATGGGCTGGCTGACCTTGGATCTTGAATCCTGCACCCTTAACGAAGAGCTTTCCGGCGGATATGTTCCTGCTCCCGTGATTTTTGATACAAACGGCGGCCATTTCTTTGAAAAGGGTGAAAACTATGCAAAGATCACCGAAAAGAATGCTTTGCGCGGCACAAATGGGCTGATTTTATATAACAGCGAGGGCGAATATTCTCAAACTCCCACAAACGAGCACGGTACAGAGGTGGTAATAGGTGCAGACCAAAGGGCGCTTTCCGATCCTGTTTACGGTGCAAATCACACACAGATCCCCGAAGACGGATATATTCTTTCCGGCCACGGAGAAATGAGCACCTGGCTTCACAAAAATATTGCAAAGGGATCCTATCTGTATCTGGATGAAGACGCTCTTTGCATCTGGGCGTTTTCCGATTACACCGATTACCGTAAGATGACGGGAATTCGCGGCAGCGTGGATCATATTAATTCCGGGCGTCCTTCAAACACTTTAGTTGTTTTCACCGCAGACAGCGGTCTTGAAAGTGCGCCCACCAACAGCCACGGATGCGAGATCTCCGTTGACAGCTCGGGAAAGGTTTTGAACGATCCCGTATACGGCACCTGTAATTCAAAGATCCCTGAGGGGGGATTTGTTCTTTCCGGTCATGGAGACGGCTTTTCCTGGATCTATAATAATGTGAAAAAGGGAGATTATATCGTTTTTGATAAAAACGCCCGTGAAATAACAGTTTGTCAAAGCATCCGAGCAGTTCAGGCGCAGAGCCAAACGGCAACCTACGGTACTGTCTTCGGCTCCTTGCCCATTCCCGAAAGAGCGCGATATTATTTCGGCGGCTGGTACGCGGAGGGAGATGATCAGCTTATCACTGAGGAAAGTGTTTGCACATCTGCCCTTTGCATTACTTTGAAGGCATCCTGGTCTGAGGATGCAAAAAAGGAGATCCGATTCGATACAAACGGCGGCGTTTTTAAGGGTGTTTTAACAAAGGATGTAAATGCTGTAAATTCCACACGCCTTGAAAACTACCTTGTGGTATACAAGGGAAAGGAAAGCAGCGGTACAAATATCCACGGCAGCGAGGCTGTGGTGGATAGCAGCGGAAAGATAGTTGCCGTATATCATTACGGAAACGGAAATGCTGTGATACCCAAGGATGGATTTGTCATCTCCGGTCACGGCACCATGTCTCAATGGATAAGCAACAATCTGAAGGCGGGTATGCTTGCCTTTTTCGATGAACAGCATTTGACCGTTACCGTTTACGAGGCATCGGTATACGAGGCCATGAGCAAGACCGCTTTCCCGGGAGAGCCTGTGGGATTTCTGCCCGATGCCGAGAAGGAATATCACAAATTTCTCGGCTGGTATACCGAGGGCGGCGAAAGGATCACGTCTTCAAGCCTTATGAAATATCATGATCTCACTCTTATCGCAAAATGGGAGGTTCTTCCTGCCGATGTGGTCTTCAGCACAGACAAAGGAGTTCTGGCAGGAAAAATAAGCACCGCTACCCTTTCAGGTATAGATACAGATCTTGGCAAAAGCTCTCTCGTTCTGTACAGGGAGCGTAAGATCACCAATGCTCCTGCAGGCTCTGCAGCGGCGGTGATATCAAAGGACGGCACAGTGGTCCTTGTCACAGAAAACGGTAAGGGCATTAAGGTACCTGAGGGATGCTTCGTAATATGCGCATCGGGAAGCGAAAGAGAATGGCTCCTTACCCTTAAGACAGGAAATCACATAAGCATTTCATCCAACATCTTGACCCTTTGGAAGGATCATAGCTTTTTTTCGGATCATCGGGAATATACCGCGGTCTACGGCTCCCCTATAGGACGGCTTCCCACCGCCTTCAAGGAGGGATGGCGATTCCTCGGTTGGACGGATAAATACGGAAGCACCGTAAATGAGGATACCGTTATCTCCCAATACGGCACGGTCACCCTTTTCGCAAAATGGGAAAGGCTTACAAGGGTCACGTTTGCAGGTTCAAGGGGAGACGTGGAATTTGCGAACGCAGGCGGTACTATATCCGGCATCAACGCCCCTCTTCCTGAAAACGGAATAGTGCTTTATACCGGCATCGGTAATACAAAAACCGAGGGTGAGGTTTTTGAGGTCCTTATATCCCGCTCGGGTAAGGTTCTGTCTGCATCATACAGCAACGGCACCCCCATCCCCGAGGGATGTATGGTCCTCTCCGGCCACGGAAAAATGGCAGCTTGGCTGAAAAGCAATGTGTTTTTCGGCAACTATATCATTTTTTCGGGAAACGGATTTAAGGTTTATGAAACAGAAAATGCTCTGAATGCCAAGGGTAACGAGCTTTTTGTGGAAAAGGGGTCGCCGATAGGCGCTCTGCCCAAGGCCTCTGCCCAGAACGGCACCCTGGACGGCTGGTATCTTTCAGATGAAAAATATACGGCAAAGAGCACGGTATCGTCAGATATCACCCTGCAGGCGAAGTGGACACGGGAGAGCGCAAAGCTTTTATTTGCCCTTGCGGGCGGCTCCTTCAGTTCACCTTGTTCGACATACAGGCTTTGCGGCATCAATTCCTCCTGCCCTCAGGACGGTGTCGTGCTCTACACGGAGGACGTTTCTTTCAAGGCAGGCTCCGCCGTTTCTTCAGCCTTTGCTCTTCTTGACCGCAACGGAAGGGTCATAAAGCTTTCCGATGATCCGGAAAGCTTGAAAATACCCGAAAACGGATCGGTTCTCTATGCCTGCGGCATTACCGCAAAATGGCTTTCTGCAAATATTTCCCAAGACGATTACGTCTTCATCGAAGAGAACGAAATGATGATAAGTGTTTTCCAAAGCATAGGCGAGCTTTCAAGATACGGTAAGACCGTTTTCCTTGGCGAAAAATACGGCCCGCTTCCCGTTCCCGAAAGAGAAGGGTATATATTCCTGGGATGGGAGGATGTTAAGAAGGATAAGGTCAACGAGAGCAGCATATTCACCCATATTTCAACTCCCGTGCTCATTGCCACCTGGGAAAAGGTCTCCGTTGTCACCCTGGATACCAACGGCGGAGGATTTGCAGCTTCCTCTGCTGCTATCACGGGTAAAAATATCGGCCGAGGAACCAACTCGCTCATTCTCTATAACGACCGTAGCTCCACGGGAACGAATATATACGGAACGGAAGTAATCATAACGGGCGAGGGTGAGGTCATCTCCTGCCATTATTACGGAAGCGGAAACAATACGATCCCTGCCGGCTGCTATGCCCTTTCGGGCCACGGAACGATGAGCGCGTGGCTCGATAATAATATTTCCGTTGGCTGCTACGTTACCGTTGAAGGAAATACCGTAACGGTATATAAAAACAAGGCTGCTGCCGAGTGGAGCATGGCCGGCGGATCGGTTACCGTGCAGGCAGGCGCATCTCTTGACAGCGTGCCCATTCCCTACAGGGAAGGTTATATTTTCTGCGGATGGCTTTCAAAGGCTTCAAAGCATCTTTCGGAAAATACCCGCTTCGATGAGGACAGCACTTTCTTTGCCCTTTGGAAAAAGAAATAATATCCCGTTCTTTCCTTGAAAGGAAAGAACCAAAGGAACTTTAATAAGACAACCGACCGCTAAAAGACAAACAGGCCCTAAAAAGAATAAAGTGCGCAAAAATGAGCT
>SVQJ01000082.1:567-7465 GCA_015065395.1 Oscillospiraceae bacterium | reverse complement strand
CCAAACCTAAAAAGAAGGCGGAACGAAAAAATGAACGAGCTCATTTTTTCATTCCGCCTTCTTTTTAGGGCCTTTTTGCCTTTCTGCTATCGTTGTCTTCTTAAAGTTCCTTTGGTTCTTTCCTTTCAAGGAAAGAACCAAAAAAACTGTATCCATTCAGTCTGTCAAACCGTAATTCCCGTGTCCGCTCTGTCTTCACCCCGAGCGAAGACAGAGCGGACACAAAAAACTTAAATCAGGTATATTTTCACCTTCGCGAGGCGATGCCTTTTGCCTTGCAATCTTTTTTATTTTTAAGGCTTAATTCTTCTTATACCTGAAAGCCGTCGTCATCAAAGCCCCGATCCTCGATTATTTCGGAGGATACGACGCAAAGCACATTCTTATCCTTTTTGAATGTGTTTCTTATAAGACGGCTTTTTATTGTCTGCATGTGATCTGCGTACGTCTGCACCGTTACGACGACGGTATCACCGCTGATCTCCTCCGAAAGGATCTCATAGCTCAGCACATATCCGCCGTGTCCGCCCACGCAAACGTTTCCGTTTTCTCCGATGAATTTTTTTGGAATGCGCAGATCGCTGATACCCAGCATCCGTTTAGCCAAAGACTTATATTCCGCAACGCTCTTCTCTCCGATAAGCTGGAACATAAAATCAACTACGGATGAGTGATATGCTTCGATATCGGAAACTTCACCCTCGTCAGGAATATAAGCGCTCTTCATCATAGTGACCCACGTATGCATAAACATAGCACTGTCGCCGATAAAGCTCTTCTCGTCGGGATTAAGTCCGCCAAGGTCGATGCCGTACATTCCCTCGTTTATGGAAATATCGTATCTTCCGGAAGGCACCGTATCCAGAGCGCTTTCAACTATTTCAACAGAAAGTATAAGAGAGCCGTATTTGTCCTTTTCTATGGTATAATCACCGAAAACGAAATTTTTATATTCAGAGAGAACACCGCTCTCACATCCGGTAAGTGCTTCAAGGGCCTTGGTATCTTTATCTATAAAAGCACGGGCTGCTGCCATAACGTTTTCGCTGAATCCGTCGATCATTTCAATATTTTCCACATCGTCTACCTTTACCAAGGGCTCACCGAACACCGTATCCTCGGCAATATAATCTCCGCAGGCATCTTCATTTACGTTATAGATAAAATAGCCTCTCAGCTGAATCCTGTTGTCGTCGGTTATAAGATCGGTATCTATGCGGAATACTCCGCTTTCCAGGGGAGATGCATTTGCTGTGATCTTATATGCGCAATACTCCGTTATGCTCGGGTCCTCAAAATTGTATTCATAGGCTCCAAGAGCATCCGCCGGCAATTTATGTGCAGAAAGCCTGTCTGCAACTGAGAGATCAGAATTGATCATTCCCCGTGCTCCCGCTATTCTGCCGTCTGACATGGAAATTATACAAAACGCCTGGGTTAGGGGTGCATCCACAGTATAACGGGGATTGGTATACACTAAAGCTCCGTATTCTTCATTCTCATCAACTACAAAGCAGGGGGAATAATAATTCTCCGAAAAAACTATCGCATAGTCCCTCTTATCAGGCATACCTCTGTAATCTCCGTATGTAAAGGTCTTGTCATCCTTGGAAATTACGATCTCACCGTCCAAAACCTTCATCGTCCAGCCTTCGCTGCCGGAATTTTCGGATGAGACGGACGAAAGCTTTGTGAACGTGATGCTTCCGGGAATAAGCCTTTCGCCGTCAAACTCAATGCTTATATTCAGTTCGCCCACACAGTATCCCGCAAATCCGGGAGCATAACACATATAATTGCATCTCAGGCCGTTTTCGTCTATCGTGTAGTATTCATAAAGACCGCTTGCCACGGAGAGATCTCCCGAAGTCTCGGTCATACCCTCTCCCGTTTCCGGCTTTTCCACATAATGCTTATCTTTATCGATCTTCACGTAGTAATAGCTTTCATCTGAGGAAAACTCAAGCCTGTCCTCGGACGCTTCATAAAACCTTTCCCCATCTATTCTCTTAAGGCTCTCGCCGTCAAAAACATAAAGATCCTCAATATATGCACCTGTTCCGTGAGAAACATAAAGGAAAAGTATATGATCCAAAATGCCGTCTCCCGTTATATCCTGATAATGGTATTCGGAAAGATCACCAACGTGAAGGTTTTTACCGTACCTTCCTTCGAAATACATTTTTTCTCCCTTTACCTTAAGCATGAGAGGTACGGCTTCGTTAATTGAACCGGATCCTTCCTCAGATGAAGAATACAGCTCGTATTTCTCATTTGAAACTATGAGATTGTTGTATTCCGTTTTTTCCTCATTTTCCTCCTTTTTCTCGGCACCATTCACCTTCGCCGCCTCACAGCCGATGATCGCACCGGTTATCAGGCAGGCAATGACGGTGAGAGCTATTATGACCATTCCCTTTTTCTTTTTGGTCATATCAAGAATATTATTTATCCTTTCCCTTGCGGCACCCTTTTCAGGATTAAACTTCGTTGTGAGAGCGCCGGCTCCGCCGCGGCTTCTTGCCACTATATCAAGCATAACCTTGCCGTATTTAACTCTCTCCCATTCGCAAAGATCGCGGATCACTCTTTCATCGCATGAAAGCTCCATTTCCGTATTCATACGCTTGACTGCCGCATAAACGAAAGGATTGAACCAATGGATCGAGTTTGCCAAAAGGGCGCAAAGCTTGGTCAGGATATCTCCTCTGCGATAGTGGCAAAGCTCATGGGCGATCACCGCACGAAAGGCACTGATATCCATTTCGATAGGGGGAACAATGATGCGCTTTTGTAAATATCCGCAAAGCATGGGGCTCTGCACCGCAGTGCTTATATAAAGCTCCGGCGCCCTTTCTATCCCCAGCTCATCAAGAATCGCGTTATATTCCAAGAGAAGCTGGCCCTGGGCAGGATATATCTCTTTTTTCATTTTTGCCATAAAAACGTTGTATCTTACGATATTCACTCCAAAGAAGCTGACAGCTCCCGCCGCCCAAATGAAAAACAGAACGGGCGCGATCATGGTTTTATTAAAGTCTTTTGCACCAACAGTCTCTTTTTCGACGCTGTTTTGAATAACCTGAGACGTATTTTCATTTATAACGGTGCCTTCTTCAAGGCTTTGGCTCGTATTCGTTCCCGAAAGCTCACCGGGATCAGTCACCCCGGGGGCAACGGGAGCTGCAGGAGAAGAAATACTGCCTGAGCCTTCCGTATACTGAAATTTCACATTTTCCTTGACGTTATCATTTTCATTGGTCTGTGTTTCATAAACCGTCGCGCTCTCAGACGGAATGCTTATGACCGCGGGCAAAAGTCCGCTGCCGAAGGGGATTGCAAGGCGAAATATCACCGCAAGCCATAGAGCAAATCTACAGCTCGCCCTAAACCTTTTGCTCATCTTCCCCGTCAGCAAAAGCAGGGCGCCGATCACTGCACTCATAAGCAGCGACAGGGCAAGAAGCTCTATCATAAATTCTCTCATAATTACTGTTGTTCCTTTCTTATTTCTCCTTTTTCTCCCGTATCTCCTTCATCTTTTCGTCAAGGAGACGGGAAAGCTCGCAAAGCTCCTCGTCGGTTATATCGGCGCTGTCTATAAGAGCGGCAAACATGGTATGGATCCTTGTGCCGGACTTTTCAAGAAGCGTAGAGGACTGGCTTTGCATATAGTCCTTTTCGCTTATCGCCGCAGAAAAGCGGTGAGAATAGGAGGAGCGGTCGGCAAAAACAAGCCCCTTTGCCAAAAGGCGGGAAAGGAGAACGTGCACCGTGGGCACCTTCCATGCGTGCTTTTCACTGAGATTCTTCGCAATTTCGCTGGCTTTCAAGGGCTTTTCGCTCTTCCAGAGCTCCTTCATTATATCAAGCTGTGCATCAGGCAATCTTTCAATTTTCATAGTTATGACCATTCCTTTCTTTGTAAAACGGGTGTGGGTGTTGAACGGATGGGGTGGATCCGGGCAGTTGAATACAAAAAAGCTACGATAACGAAAACTATAAAAATACAAAGTGAAAACCGTTGCATGGGTCTATCCCCTGCAACAATCCTGCTTAATTATTCAACACCCAAATCATAGACACCCCGTCTACACTTTGAGTATAACAAAGCTTATACAACTTGTCAACACTTTTTTGCATTTTTTTGAGATTTTTTCAAAAGCAGGTCCCCTTATCCTGACGCTTTGAAAAAATTTCAAAAAAAATTAATGAAGATATGTGGCTTTTTTAGTATAATCAAGTAGTTATATGCAGAAAGACAAAATTTCCTGCAAAGGAGGGATCTCGTGACACGGGGCACGGGCGGCTGCAGCATAGAAGATATTATCGAGCGATACAAGGGCACGGTTTTCACCATTGCTCTTACTCATACAAAAACAAAAAGCGATGCGGATGATGTTTTCCAGGAGGTTTTTCTCGCCTATTGGAAAGCAAACAAAGCCTATAAGGATGAAGAGCACAGAAAGGCATGGCTTATCCGCACCACACTCAATTTATGCAAAAAATGTCACAATTCATCAATATGGCGGCGCGCAGTCTCCATATCAGAGTTGAAAGAAGAACAGTTCTCTTTTAATGAACGGCGGGAAAACGACGTTTTTTGTGCGGTACAGGCAATGCCGAAAAAGCTTCGCACCATCATCTGCCTCTACTATTTTGAAGAAATGTCCGTTAAAGAAATAAGCCGCATAACGGGCATTCGTGAGGGAACGGTCAGAATGCAGCTCACCCGAGGGCGAGACAGGCTTCGGGATATTCTGACCAAAGGGAAATAGTACACATCTTTACTATCAATAAATACGGAGATAAATATGAAAAACACATTTTTCAAAAGCATGAAGGAGCAGATGCAGCCCGATGAAAGTGCAATTCTCTCTCTTCGCTCGATGATCTGTGAGACGAAAAAGACCTCGAAGGCGAAAAAGATCATAAGCTGGGTTCCCTCCGCCGCCTGCGCATTTATGGCAGCGCTTTGTATACTCAATGCCGCCGTTCCTCAAAGCACAGAAAAGCTGCCGATCATCGGCAACGCCTTCGCATCCCTTAACAGACGCGGCGAGATAACAAGGATAGAGGGGAAAACTCCTGCTTTTCTTGCAGGAAACACAGAAAAAAAGGAAAAGGTAGAGAATGCCGCCATCGATTGCCCCGGACTTTCCATCGACTGCGCCTTTGCCAACGGACTTGATCTTTCCTTTGAGATGCTGTTTTGCGACGAGGAAGGTATATTCCCCGATGAAGTGGAATATATCACTCTTTCCGGTGCCTTTGTTGAATTCGACGGTGAGATACTGAACCCCGTTGCAGAGGCTCCCCGCCTTTGCGAGATCTCTCCCGGAGTTTATTCGGGAAGCTCACTCTTTGATATTTCGCCTATTGCCGCAAAGCTTAAAAGCGGCAGCAATATGTCGGCGATCCTGCATTTCGACGCTCTCATGGGAAGCTATGACGAAATGCCCTACGAAAGAGTACGCGAGCTTACCCACTCAGAAAGCTATTATGAAAAGCTCGCCGTGGAGGTTGATATTTCAAGCCTTCTTATAGAGCATTTCAATATACCGTTGGGAGAGGTTACCCTCGAATACGCCGCAGCCACCGACGACAGATGCGATATGGTCTACAGCGCAAGCGAAAGCGTGGACTGGGTCAAGTCCTATAATATCTATTCCGATGCCGGCGAACCCACTCTGATCACCTCTTCCCATTTCCCTTCATCGGACGGAAAATATTATTTCCGCTCAGTATACACGGATAGATCGGATAATGAAGCTGAGATCGACGAGGATCTGCTTTCCAAGCAGATGATGTATAAGTATATGGATAAAATATCCGTATATAACGAGGCAACGGGAGAGACCGTCACATATATTACGGACGGAGATGAATATACGGAAATTACAGAGGAGGAGAGAGAATGAAAAAGATCCAGACAACAATAGTAATAATAAGCCTTGTCCTTTGCGCCGCTTCCCTCCTTTACGTTGCGGTGGGCGCGGCGGCCGTCCTTCCGAAAGAGGAGGAGATAAGCATTCCGCTCTCCCTTGCAGAGGATCAGGAAAGATTTGAAAAATATTGCAAGCTCAATGATGAGCTTTCCGCACTGCCTCCCGTCCAAAAGGAGATCAAAAAAGGAGAAAACGCATCCTTTTCCCTCTACTCAACAAGCTACGAAAAAAGATGGGGGCAGTATCTCGTAAACTATACATTTTCAAACGTGCGCTTTTCCGACACCATACCCGAAAGCATCGATCCTTCAAAGCTTCAATGCATCAGCGGCGGATATTCTGACGGAAAGCTTGAAAGCGGGTATACATTTCTTCTTATAGATGCTATAATAGAAAGCGAAAGCGATATGAGGGAAATGTTCCTTATGAATATGATAGCGCTTTCCGACGGCGGTGCCGGCAGGGATATCCTCGGCTTTGCAGGACAGAAATATAAAAGCTCTGCCCTTTTCCATATAGATCTTGAGCCGAAAAAGCCCTTTTCCACCACCCTGATATTCGCCGTTGAAATCGGCTCATATATCCCGCCGCTTCTCGTAAATCCCACGGGGAGCACCGTTTATGACGGGAACTGCGCTTTCATAAATCTAAATACGGAAGACATAAACAATGAAAAATAAATTTGTCGTAATAAAGCTTTTATCCCTCCTCCTCTGCTGCGCCCTTCTCCTTTGCTCCTGCGGCAGCAGCAAAAAGGGCGACGTAAAACAGCAAAACACAGAAGCCGAAAAACGAGTTCTCCCGCCCATGGACGGAGAAAAAACCGTCTGCATAGACCCGGGGCACGGCTTTCAGGATATCGGATGCGATACCCCGCTGTTGGACGGAAACGAAGCCTCTGTAACGCTGGAAATGGCACTGCTCCTTAAAGAAGAGCTTGAAAAGCTCGG
>SVQJ01000082.1:0-557 GCA_015065395.1 Oscillospiraceae bacterium | reverse complement strand
GCTCGGTTGCCGCGTGATACTCACTCATGACGGCAAAAGCTTTCCCTCTGCAGAGGAAATATCCTCCCTCGCAGATAAAAACGGGATCGAATATTCCAAAGATAAAATAATAGATAACGATATTTTCTCCCCTTACGAAAGAGCGATCTGGGCAAATGCCGTGAATATGACAAGCCCCATAGACCTTTTTATCTCTCTGCACGTAAACAGCATAGAGGGTTCCCCCTCGGTCAGCCGATATGAGATGGATTATTACGAGGGAAATCCCTATTCTTTCGCCCTTGGTGAGCTTTGCAAGGATATCCGAAAAAGCCTTGATAACGAAACTGTTATTTTTGCAGATGATTACGATATGGCATTTATCGTGACAAAATATGCTGTTCATCCTGCTCTCCTTTTGGAGATGGGCTATGCAACCAACGAAAACGACGCAGAAAACCTGAACTCGGAAAAATGGAGAAAAACTTTTGTAAAGAACCTTGCAAAAAATATAAATAATTGGATAGCTTCCTGGGAAGATAAATGATATCCCCAAAAATTCTTTGCCGGGATATCTA
>SVQJ01000081.1 GCA_015065395.1 Oscillospiraceae bacterium | reverse complement strand
TCATCCTTGCGTCAGCAAGGATTTCATTTTCTGTAAGAGTTCGAATTCATACGCAAAAACGGCAAAAATATCTTTTTTGTAGGCCATAGCCAAAAAGAAACGACAATTTTCGACAGAAGATTGTCGTTTCTTTTTGTTCTCTTCACTCTTCTCTTTTCACTTTTCTCTCTTCTCTCAAATTGTCGTTTCCGGATAAAAAATAAAAGGAAAAAATAAGAGAAAAGGTAGTTTTGCTTCGCAAAGCATTGAATCAGATTATTAAATATGGTATTATATGTATGTAAATAAATTGCTTTACTTATCTTTCGAATTTCGTTCGCAATAGTAAATCCGCCGGATAGTTTAGCTATTCCTAAAACAGATGACTTATTAATTGCTGCAGAGGAGAAAATAGTATGAACAAGAAAATAGTTATTTTGATCGCAGTATCTCTTGCCATTATTTTGATCGGCGCTGCGGTTGTGTTTGCCGTACTGAATAGTAAAGATAACGCAAAAGATGATGTAACCGTGAAGGATGATTCCGATAAAGAAAGTATATCCTCAGAAACAGATGACTTCGAGACAACGGGGGGCATTGATTCTGAACCGGATGATTCTGAATTGAAGGAAACAGAGCGCGAAGAAGTTGAAACGGAAAAAACTTCGGCTGAAACATCAAAAACCGAAAAGGAAACCACCCCCTCTGATAAAGAACCGGCAGAAACAAAGGTTCCCACGAAGAACCCTGCGGAAACGAAAGCTCCTTCAAAGAAGCCTGCAGATACGAAGGCTCCGACGAAGGACCCTGCCGAAACAAAGGCTCCTTCAAAGAAACCTGCAGAGACAAAGCCTGCAGAGACAAAGCCTGCAGAAACAAAGCCCGCAGAAACAAAGCCCGCAGAGACAAAGCCCGCAGAGACAAGGCCTGCAAAACCTGACCGCAACGAGCCTGTCGCCCCGGATTTTACTATTTATGACGGTGACGGTAATAAGGTTCATCTGTCTGATTTTGCAGGAAAACCTGTTATTCTCAATTTTTGGGCCTCTTGGTGTGTTCCTTGTAAAAAAGAAATGCCCGATTTCAATGAAAAATACCTGGAATACGGTGATGAGATCCAGTTCCTCATGATAGATTTCGCGAAAGATGACAAGATAGAAGACGCGAAAGGATACATATCTGAAATGGGATTTGAATTTCCTGTTTATTTTGATGTAGACGGTGATGCTACTAAAACTTATGAAGTTATTGGTTTTCCCACAACTGTTTTTATTGATGCGGACGGATATATCATGGATAGTTATCGAGGCACGATAAGTGAAGAAACGCTTCAGTCGGGCATCGATAAGATTCTTAAGTAAATTATAAAAAGCACCGTTGCGTGACTCTTTATAAGGAAGTCTCGTAGTTACGTTGTACACCAAAGGCAATATATCGTTTTATAGGAGAGTTCAAATTTATACTACAAACCACCATAATTAACTGTACTTGTAGTCTTTACACAAGAAACGACAGATTCCGGATGAGATCTGTCGTTTCTTTGTTTTGTATAACGAAAGCCACCTTAAGCCGTGGTCGCGGCTCTCCTCCTTCTTTTCTTTATTTCGGGGTGAAAAATGTCTGCTTTTTTCGCTTTTTGCCCCGGATGGTATATAAATTACAAATATTTTATTAAATATATGTGTATTTAATGGGATTTATCTATTGAAATAAATTGCTTTGGGGAGTATAATAGATATGTGTTGTTTTGGCGCGTCAGTACAGCGCAATATCATTTTTTCAGGAAGGGAGACCGTGTATGAATTCGCAGGAAAACAACAGAACGGCCTTTCTTTTCAATGAAGGCAGCGAGTACCGCGCTTACAGATATTTCGGCTGTCACAGAAGGGATAACGGCCATGTCTTCAGACTTTGGGCTCCCCATGCATTGAAGGTCTATGTGGTGGGCGAGTTTAATTCCTGGTCCGATTCCCATCCCATGAGCTCTGTCCCCGGAACCGGATTCTGGGAGTGCTTCATCCCCAGAAACAACGGAGTCGAGGGCTCGGCTTACAAGTACAAGATAATCGGATACCGCTCAGAGATATACAGGGCTGACCCCTTCGCCTTCTCCTTCGGCGTGCCTCCGGAGACAGCTTCGGTGGTGCTTACGGAGAACACCTACCGTTTCAGAGACGGTGCGTGGATGGAAAGGCGCAGCCGTGAGTATTCCGCTCTCGGTGCCCGTAGCCTTCCCATTAATATTTACGAGATGCGTCTTGATTCATGGCAGCGGCGAGCGGACGGCTCCTATATGAGCTACCGTGAGATCGGCGATTCTCTAGCCCCTTATCTTCTCCAGATGGGATATACCCACGTTCAGCTCCTTTCTCCTCTCGCCTGCGATGGAGCAGGGGGATGCGTCGGCTTCTATTGCCCCGATCAGAGGTTCGGCAATGCCGCTGCATTTGCGGAGTTTGTGGATATCATGCACAGGGCAGGTGTGGGCGTTATCCTTGAATGGGATATAAAGCATTTCTCTCTGGCTGAGCAGGGGCTCTCCCATTTTGACGGCAACTTCCTCTATGAAAAAGCATCTGACGGTGAGGAGAACGGTCTCTTTGATCTTTCAAAGGGAAGCGTTCAGTCCTTCATAATATCCGCCATCGTCTTTTTTGCTTCCTTCTTCCATGTGGACGGCTTTTCGATAAAGGAGCTGCCCGGCGCAGTTTTCAGTCGCAGCGGCACTCTTGACAGGGCGGCCTGCGGCTTTATAAAAAGGCTTAACGGCGTTATGGCGTCGTATTTTCCTGACGTTATGATGATATGCGACAGAGATATCCCCGGTATCGCAGTCACCTCGAGCACCGCGGGCGGTCTTGGCTTCACTTTCAAGTGGGACGAGGTCTGCACCAAGGATACGGTTGCTTACGGCGAGATGAGCCTCAGAAAGAGAGAGCGAAGCACGAATGAGATAGCCTCCCCCTTGCGCCACGCCTTCGGCGAGGCGAGCGTGCTTACTCTCAGTGAGAGAGATATCTTCTCTCAGGGAGAGAGCTTTCTTTCAAAAATGCCCGGAGACTACGGCGAGAAATTCGCGGGGAACAAGGTGTTCTTCACTTATATGATGACCCGCCCGGGTAAAAAGCTTCGCTTTATGGGAAGTGAGATCGGTCAGTTTGATATGCCCGATAAGAATTCCACTGTCCAGTGGTTCCTTACCGATTACGAGACTCATGCAAGATTCCAGCTTTACTGCGCCGCTCTTAACGGCCTCTATCTCAGGGAAAAGGCATTCTGGGAAAAGGATTGCTCCCCCTTCGGCTTTTCTCTGGATCTTGCCCACGGCGGTATTCTCGCCTACAGGAGATTTGATAACGACGGGGATGAGGTCGCGGTGATACTTAATTTCACACCGTACCGCATCCGCTCCCATCAGGTGGGCGTTTCAAAAAAAGGGTCGTATTCTCAGCTTCTCTCCAGCGACAGCGTTTGCTTCGGCGGCGAGGGGATAGAAAATTCAGGAGTTGTATCACGCCCCTCAAAGGAAGGAAAGCTTCCGTATACGTTAGATATTGACTTGCCCCCTCTGGGTGCCGTCATTCTTAAATATAATAAAAATATATAATATACAGGAGGAATTCAAAAGTGTTCAAGAAAAAAGAGTGCGTGGCTATGCTGCTTGCAGGTGGGCAGGGAAGCCGTCTTTACGCTCTTACCCAAAAGGTTGCAAAGCCTGCTGTTCCTTTCGGCGGTAAGTACCGCATCGTAGATTTCCCCTTATCCAACTGTACCAATTCCGGTATCGATACCGTAGGTGTGCTCACACAGTATGAGCCTCTCCTGCTTAACGATTATATCGGAAACGGTCTCCCCTGGGATCTCGACCGTACATACGGCGGCGTTAAGATACTCCCCCCCTACCAGGGCGCAAAGGCTGCCGATTGGTATAAGGGAACCGCTAACGCTATATATCAGAACCTGAAGTTTATCGAGAGATACGATGCTGAGTATGTTCTCATCCTCTCCGGTGACCATATCTATAAGATGGACTATGCGAAGATGCTCAAGTTCCATAAGAAGAGCGGCGCTGACTGTACTATCGCGGTTCTCGACGTTCCCATCGAGGAGGCAAGCAGATTCGGTATCATGTCCGTAGACAGCGATTCCAGAATATTCAAGTTTGAGGAAAAGCCCAAGAATCCCGAATCCACAATGGCTTCCATGGGTATCTATATCTTCACAAAGGATAAGCTCGTTGACTATCTTAAGCGCGATGCGGCAGACCCTCAGTCCTCCGGCGACTTCGGAAAGAATATCATCCCCGCAATGCTCGGCGCAGGCGAGTGCATGATGGCATATCCCTTCGAGGGCTACTGGAAGGACGTTGGAACCATCTCCTCTCTCTGGGAAGCAAATATGGACCTTCTCGGCGAGAAGCCCGAGTTCTCTCTTGATGATGAAAAGTGGAGAATATTCACCCGTCACGAAACTCTTGCTCCTCAGTATATCGGCAAGGGCAGCGAGATCTCAAATTCCATCATCGCAGAGGGTTGCGAGATCTACGGTAAGGTTGAAAATTCCGTTCTCTTCCCCGGAGTATGCGTAATGCCCGGTGCCGTTGTAAAGGACAGCGTTGTTATGGGCGGCTGCGTTATCGGTGAGGACAGCGTTGTCAGCTATTCCATTCTTGATACCAATGTTAAGATCGGCGCTGAGGCACGCGTCGGCGGCCAGGTTGGCGACAGTGCCGGTGTCAGCGTTATCGGCGACGGCGAGGTTATCCCTGCCGGCAAGGTAGTAGGCGCGGGTGAAATGATACCCGACGTAAGAAAGTGAGGGTAAGAAAATGACTGCAGCAGGATTGATTTTTTCCAATATCCATGATAAATATATCCCTGAAATGACCTCCCGCCGTACAATGGCATCTCTCCCCTTCGGCGGCAGATACAGACTTGTGGATTTCGCTCTTTCCAATATGGTAAACTCCGGCATCTCCAAGGTCGGTATAGTTACCCATAATAATTACCGCTCCCTTATCGACCATATAGGCACCGGTAAGGACTGGGACCTTGCAAGAAGAAGCGGCGGTATCATCATCCTTCCTCCCTTCATCACCGCATTTGATAATCCCCGTGCAAACCAGCTCTATACCACAAGACTTGAAGCTCTTATGGGAGTTATGGAGTTCATTTCCCATTGCGATGAGGATCTGATCGTTCTTTCCGATTGCGATACCGTTTGCAATATCGATCTTTCCGACGTTATCGAGCAGCACGAGCAGAGCGGCGCAGATCTCACCGTGGTAACCAAGAGGATGTTCCTTGACAGCAATACCGACGAGGGCGCAAAGACCATCGTAATGTCCGATTCCGACGGCCGCATCACCGATTTCGTTGAGTATACCCGTATCATGAACGGCGAATATGATGTTAATACCAATATCATGGTGTTCACAAGAACGTTCCTGATCTCCGTGCTCAACAGTGCCATCGCATACGGATATAATGATCTCTATCACCAGGCTCTCCCCTTTGCTATCGCAAATTCCAAGTACTGCACATACAGCTATAACGGCTATTATTCCACTATTGCAGGTCTTGATAAGTATTTCTCTGCAAATATGGAGCTTCTGGAAAGCGGCGTTCGCGCTCAGCTCTTCGGAAATAAGGAAAGACCCGTTTATACAAAGGTTCGTAACACTCCCCCCACCAAGTACGCTGAGGGCGCAAGCGTTAAGAACTCCCTTATCGCAGACGGATGCGTTATCGAGGGTACGGTTGAGAATTCCATCCTCTTCCGCGGCGTTCACGTTAAGAAGGGCTGTGTTATCAAAAATTCCATTATGCTCCAGAATACAAGCGCAGGTGAGGACGTAAGCTTAAACTGCGTTATCACCGATAAGAATGTTGTCATTCGCGACGGTAAGACCCTTGCCGGAAGCGATAATCTGCCCTTTTATATTGCGAAAGGAAAGATGATCTGATGAAGAAGATTCTTTATGTGGGCAGCGAATGTATGCCCTTCGGCGCAACGGGCGGCCTTGGCGATGTTATGGGCAGCCTTCCTGCCGCTTATAAGGCTCAGAACCCTGAGGAGAACGACGTGAGAGTGGTCATGCCTCTCTACGACGCTGTGGGTGAGGACTGGAGAAAGCAGATGAAGCTTGAGGCAGTGTTCACCGTCTGGCTTGGCTGGAGAGAGCAGTACTGCGGCGTTTTCAGTCTTATAAAGGACGATGTTATCTACTACTTTATCGATAACGAGTTCTATTTCAGAAGAGGCAAGCTCTACGGCGAGTATGACGACGGCGAGAGATTTGCATTCTTCTCTCAGGCAGTGCTTGAGATGTTCCCCTATATCGGTTTTTATCCCGACGTTCTCCATGCAAACGACTGGCAGAGCGCTCTGAGCGTTATCTATCTTAATACCCGATTCAAAAATGTTTGGGGATATGATAAGATTAAAACCGTATTTACGATACATAATATAGAGTATCAGGGTAAATACGATATGTATATCCTGGGCGATGTTTTCGGCCTGGATGCTTCCAACGTTTCTCTCCTTGAATGGCAGGGCTGCATGAACCTTATGAAGGGAGCTATTGAGTGTGCCGATAAGGTAACCACTGTAAGCCCCCGATATGCAGAGGAGATCCAGACCGCAGAATATGCTCACGGCCTTCAGGATCTTCTGCGCGGCGTTTCCTTTAAGGTGTGCGGTATCCTTAACGGTATCGATTATAATTTCTATAATCCCGAGACCGATCCGGATATCGAAAAGAATTTCACCGCGAGAGCTCTCAGCGGTAAAAAGGCAGATAAAAAGGCCCTCCAGGAGGAGCTTGGTCTCCCCGTTCGCGATGAGGTCCCCGTCTTCTCCATAATCTCAAGGCTCGTTGCCCATAAGGGAACCGATCTCTTGAAGGAGATAGGCTACAGACTTATGGCAGGAAACGATATCCAGCTTGTTGTTCTGGGCACGGGCGAGCATGATTATGAGGAATTCTTCCGCACTCTGGAAAAGGAATATCCGGATAAGGTAAGAGCGCTCATCAAGTATGACAGAAAGCTCTCCAAGCGGATCTACGCTGCAAGCGATTTCTTCATTATGCCCTCCAAGAGCGAGCCCTGCGGCCTTTCCCAGATGATCTGCTCAAGATACGGCGCCGTTCCCATCACCCGCGAAACCGGCGGCCTTTATGATTCAATAAAGGGCTACTGGGTGGATGAAAACGGAAACGTTAACGGAAACGGCTTCACCTTTGCAAACTATTCAGCAATAGAGCTTTATGACAGGATCCAGGCGGCTCTCAACGTTTGGGCAGATAAGGAAGCTATGAAGAAGCTTTGCAAAAAGGTCATGAAGACCGATTTCTCATGGGGCAGCTCCGCAGAACAGTATGCGGCTCTCTATAACAGTCTCTAATTAAAATAAAACAACCCAAAAAGTAAAGGTATGGTCACAAAACAATGAATAAGAAACCCGGCTCCGGCGAAGTAAAAGCAAATATCGAGCTCAAGCTCGCGCGAAATTTCGGCTGCTCTCCTGAAGAGGCAACAAAGGAACAGCTGTACAAGGCTTGCGCTTTAACTGTCAGAGATATTCTCACAGAG
>SVQJ01000080.1 GCA_015065395.1 Oscillospiraceae bacterium | reverse complement strand
ATTGTGCTTTTTCTGCAATAGGGGCAAATGCCGGCTTCTTGATCTATTCGGTTCATACAGTGAAAGCAAATTCTCATTACGAAGCTCACCTCCTATTCTATGATCTTAAAAATTATTCGCAAATTCTTTCAAGGCGGACATAACGTATTCCGTTTATGCCTCCCTGCTGATACCAAAGGGTAACGAGAAGGGTGTTATCGGGAAGAACGGCAACGTGGGGCTCGCCGAAGGAAAAATCGGTCCAGTCGGAAAATTCGCCGCTTGTTGCGCCCTTTGTGGTGGTCTCAGCCTGCCAGACAGGCTGGTTTTCAAGAAGCTCAATGCCGCCGTTTTCATCCGGGCGCTCCATGGCAAGCCAAACGCCGACAGGCTCCTGCTTTCTCTGATTATATGCTATGAGAACACTGCCGTCATCCCAGGGAGAAATTGCCGTGCTCTGTCCGCGGAAGGGCTGTGCATAGGGGCCCTTGAAGGTCTTTCCGTCATCATCGGAGATAAGATATTGATTGGAATTTTCGCTTGCGGTCTGCCAGGTGGAAACGTAGAGCCTGCCGTCGCAAAGGCGGGTTATCCAGCTTTCCGCATAGGTGCTGGGAGCATCAACGCAGGCGAACTTTTCGCTCTCAAAGGTCTTTCCTCCGTCGCGGCTGGTCATCTTCACCATGCAGCAGGTGTCAACCTCTGCGCGCTTTTCGATGGTGGGGTAGGGGGAGTAGATCATAGTCATGGTGCCGTCGCGGTCAACCAGCATACCGCCTGCTTGCTCTGCCGAGCCGTAGAAGGGAAGATCAACACAGGTGGGAAGGGGAAAATTGTAACCATCGTCGGAAACGGAGAAAGCGACTTGGTTTTCCTTCATTCCGCCTGCCTCGTCGGACCAGAAATCCTCGCCGGGGTAGGCTATATCGAAGATCTGACCGGCAATGCTCACCCTGCCGTCGCGTGTGGGGCGAACGGAAGCGAAAAAGGATTTTTTGCCTTCCAATTCAGGCCATACGGGCTTTGCCTCGCTCCAGTTTACCAGATCCTTGGAATAGGATGCCATGGGAACGAAATCGTTGGCACCGCCCTTGGAGTTTATCATAAAGGTACAGATAAAATTACCGTCGGGAAGCCGGGCAACTCGGGGACCGCTGGTGGCACAGGTCTTTTCGGTGGCAAAAACATCACCCTCAGCTATTTTACGGAACATAATAATCACCTCGTAAGTTTATTTGGTAACAGTATAGCAGAATTATTTTGCAATAGCAAGAAATTTGAAGAATTAAAAGCGCTATGATAAATGAATTTTCCCTTGCGGTTTTGGAAAATCCGGTTGACAAGCGAGATGTGCTGTGATAAAATGTTGTAGCTGTTGATTGGGATATATACTATCGGGGTGTGGCTCAGTTTGGACGAATGAGGATCGCGCCGCCGGTGGCGGAATAAGCGAGCCGAAAGAGGGTGCAGGAAAAAGGAGTATCGTGACCGGCAGGGAGCGAGACGACTATTTTCCAAACGGAAGAGCGCGTAGCGCGGACACTTGCAAAAAGGGGCGCTGAAAACGTTATAATTTAATATTTGCATATCGGGGTGTGGCTCAGTTTGGACGAATGAGGATCGCGCCGCCGGTGGCGGAATAAGCGAGCCGAAAGAGGGTGCAGGAAAAAGGAGTATCGTGACCGGCAGGGAGCGAGACGACTATTTTCCAAACGGAAGAGCGCGTAGCGCGGACACTTGCAAAAAGGGGCGCTGAAAACGTTATAATTTAATATTTGCATATCGGGGTGTGGCTCAGTTTGGTAGAGCGCGTCGTTCGGGACGACGAAGTCGCAGGTTCGAATCCTGTCACTCCGACCATCAAAGGGCTACAAAAAAGATATAGCCACAGAAAAACTCTGATTTTATCAGGGTTTTTTCTGTTTTTATAGGCAAAATTTTACTTTTCGGTTTGCACGTACAAAAAAGATATTTTTCTCAACACAGACTTGAACTCTTATAATGTCGCTGAGTTCAAGGAACATAGAACTATCTATGCTCCTTTTTCTTTTCAAAAAGAATTGACTTTCTTTATCATTTTTGATATCATTATATCAAGATATTATGATATCAAAATGGAGGTGGGATTGTGAACAAAACGAAGACCCCAACATACGAAAAAATAATGATCCCTCTACGTCTACCACCAGAGATTTATGAGCAAATGATGGAAGTCGTGCAGAAGAAAAAGAAAAAAGAGCGTGGATATAGTGTTAATCAGTATTTGACAGAAATACTTTCTAAAGATTTAAAGGAGAAATCAAAATGAATAGATTTGATATTATCAGTAGAATTGGCGACCAATATAGAGTAGGCAATACGGAAACTGGCGAGTTTAGTTATGTCCAGGCATTAAAATCTGTCGGAAAAAACATTAAGAACTACCAAAAGGCGACCAGTGGTGAAAAACACAAATTTCTCGATATTCGCTTTGAAAATGATCGCCTTGCTATTCTTGTTGAAACAAAGAACAGGTTCTCCAAGTGGGACAAAGCCAAAATCCAGGGACAGTTGCAGGATTATGTGAGGTTTGAGAAAGCCTATTCTGATAAGAAGATTGTTGCCATTCTTGCTGAGACTGATGGTGACGAGGTTTGGGTATGGTACGGCCAGTCGGTAATTATTGACGACGACCACATGGCAAGCAACGAGACTTTTATTCGTACATTTGCTGAGTATGAGGATCTGTGTTTTGGCAAAGTCAACGACAAAATCAAGGTTGTCGATTCAATTAAAACATTGAATGAGACACTTCATGCTGATGGCATCAACGAAAAATTGCGTAGCCAATTTGTAGGCACTTGCCTCCTTGCACTCAAACATGGTTTAGTTTATGACGGTGTTAAAGAGACTATCGACCCAGAGACTGGCCGCATAATGCCAAGGGAAGAGGTTGTGCTTGATAACATAAAGAAGATTCTTTTAGGGCTTCTTGCTAAAAGCGGAAGTGTAAATAAGGCTGGAAAACTTGCCATTCTTAACAATAAGGTTCTCGAAGATCAGGATGTTACAAGCCTGACATACAGGGAACTCAAAGAAATCCTTCAATTTATTGACGAAAACGTTGTACCATATATCAACGATAAGAATACTGCAGGACAGGACCTGTTGAACCTTTTCTTCACAACATTTAACAAGTACGTTGGCAAGTCCGATAAGAATCAGGCGTTTACTCCCGACCACATTTGTGATTTTATGAGCAAGGCTGTTGGCGTTAGTAAAAAATCAAGGGTTCTCGATCCTTGTTGTGGTAGCGGTGCGTTCTTGGTTAGAGCAATGACTGATGCCATGGACGATTGCGATACGGAAGAAGAACGAGAAAAAGTCAAAAAACATCAGATTTTTGGCATTGAATACGAAGAGGGTGCATTTGGTCTTTCTTCTACCAATATGTTGATACATGGTGATGGCAACTCAAACGTTGTTCAAGATTCAATGTTCAACCGTGGGAAATGGATCAAGGACAATGCAATCAATGTTGTTTTAATGAATCCCCCATATAATGCTACCAAGAAGTGTTGCGATCCGGATTATACAAAGACTTGGAGTTCGAGCATGAAGGAAGACCCCTCTAAAGGGTGGCATTTCGTTGAATGGGTTGCTCGTCACGCCCCCGCTACATGTAAGATGGCAGTTCTATTGCCCATGCAAGCGGCGATAGGTAATAGTGGTGATGTCAAGCAATTCAAGAAGAAAATGTTAGATAACTATACGCTTGATGCAGTTTTCTCTCTTCCTAGTGATATGTTCTACCCCGGAGCATCAGCGGTAGCCTGTTGCATGATTTTTGATCTCTCTCAAAAACATAGCAAATCTGATCGTGATACCTTCTTTGGATATTATAAAGATGATAAGTTTGTAAAAAGAAAGGGATTAGGCAGAGTCGAAAAAACTGATAGCAGCGGAAATAGCCTTTGGGTAAAAATTGAAGAGTTGTGGCTTGATCTATACAAGAATAGGCGTGAGGTTCCAGGATTATCTGTAATGCGTAAGGTGACTTGGAAAGATGAATGGTTAGCGGAAGCCTATATGGAAAAAGACTACTCAGATTTATCTAAAAAGGATTTTCAAACTACTCTTGAACGATACTTTTCCTACCTCGTAAGAAAGGGTTTGCTTAAGGAGAATGATAAAGAGTGGATGTTTGAGTATGTTCAGTCTTTACATGTAGACAATCACATTCCGGACGACAAAAAGCTTAATATCGAATTGGATGTTTGTGATTGGAAGTATTTCCAAGTCGGCAAAATGTTCGATATTTATCCGACTAAAGACTATAAAGGTATGTCTTGGAGGGATTTGGACGACGGAGGAACAACCCCTGTTATTGCCAATAGTGCAATGAATAATGGTATCCATGGGTTTTGCTCATTGCCTCCCACCGAACATGGCAATATTATCACCTTCAGTGATACAACTGAGGATAACACTTTCTTTTATCAGCCAGAGGATTTTGTGGGTTTTGCTCATGTACAAGGAATGCACCCCATTAATCGTGAATGGTCAGAAAAAGAGTTACTATTCTTTGTCACCATTTTAACCTTCGCAAATAGAGAATTGTTCAATTATGGCAGAAAAATGAGGCGAGATACTATTTCAAATAGCAAAGTAAAACTTCCCGCCCAAAAGAATGAAGATGGTTATTATATTGATTCAGACAAGAAATTCTCGGATGATGGGTTTGTTCCCGATTGGGAGTGGATGGATAGATATATGAAATCGTTGCCATATAGTGACCGAATTTAATTACGATAGTTCAAAACTATACAGCAATTTCGGAAAAATATCTTTTTCGTAGCCCATTGCCATATAAATAAAGCCGACCCTTCCGGGTCGGTTTTATTTATGCGATCGGGCTTTACGGCTCGAAGCTCGCCTGCTTGCAGGCTCGTTTTTCGCTTTACTATCTCTGATTTCAATTATCGCTGTTTTTTAATATTTCCAAATATACTGTTGACAAAAACCATACTTCGTGATATGATGTATTACGCGAGGGGAGGTATTACATGGATATTCAGCTGAAGCGCGGTCTCTTGGACGTATGCGTATTGGCGGCGATCAAGAGCGAGGATTCATACGGCTATAAGATCATAAAAGATATGAAGCCGTATATTGAGCTTTCCGAGTCCACCTTATATACTATTCTGAAACGCTTGGAAGCAGCAAATATGCTGACGGTACGAACCGCAGAGCACGGCGGCAGACTTCGGAAATATTACCGTATAACCGAAGAGGGGTTGAAACGCATTGAGGATTTCAGAAAAGAGTGGACGGAGATTTTGTCTATATACCGATTCGTAACCAAGGAGGATGAGAAGCATGAATAAAAGGGCATTTCTTGCAGAGCTTCAAAAAGGTCTGTCAGGCTTACCTCAGAAAGACATAGAGGAGCGCTTGACGTTTTACAGAGAAATGATAGACGACCGTATGGAGGAGGGCCTTTCGGAGGAAGAGGCTGTGGAGGAATTCGGCAATGTCAGTGAGATCATAGCCCAGATCATAGCCGATTCTTCTTTTGACAGATCCGTAAAGCAAAAGACAAATTCCGTAAAGAAGCTGAAGGCGTGGGAGATAGTGCTTTTGATACTGGGTTCACCCGTATGGCTTTCATTGGCCGTCGTTGCTCTTGCGGTTATTATTTCATTATACGTCGTGCTGTGGGCTATGATAATTTCTCTGTGGGCAGTATTTGTCTCGCTTGCGGCCGGTATTTTGGGAGGTACCGCAGCAGGGCTTGCCTTTACCCTGAACGGCCACGCGCTTTCGGGAATTGCTATGATAGGTGCTGGTATCGTGTGCGCAGGCGTTACTATCTTCGCGTTTTTCGGCTGCAAGGCGGCGACAAAAGGAACTTTATTTCTTACCAAAGTGTGTGCTTCAGGCATCAAAGGCTGTTTTGTGAAGAAGGAGGAAGCATAATGAGCAGGAAAACTAAAATATGGCTTATTACGGCATCTTCTCTTGTGGTGATCGGATGCATGGTTTTTGTGGGGGTAATGACGGTGCTTAAATGGGATTTTACGAAATTATCAACGGTCAAGTATGAAACTAACGATTACGAGATCAATGAAGAATATAAAGGCATATCGATCGTAACCAAAACTGCCGATGTTTTGTTCGTGCCTTCTGAGGATTCAAAAGCCTCAGTCGTCTTACGCGAGCAGGAAAATATGAGGCATTCGGTTGCGGTACGGGATGGCACACTTGTAATTAAGGTCGTCGATACGAGAAAATGGTATGATTATGTGGGTATAAATTTCGGCACGCCTAAAATAACGGTATATATTCCCAAGGGCGAATACGGGGCTCTTTCGGTAAGTTCAAGCACGGGTGATGTGGAAATACCAAAGGATTTCAAATTTGAAAGCATTGATATTTCGGAAAGCACGGGTAATGTAAAGAACTATGCGTGTGCTTCGGAGCTTATTAAAATAAAAACGAGCACCGGAAATATCCGTGTTGAAAACGTATCTGCAGGTGCACTTGATCTTACGGTTTCAACAGGCGGAATTTATGTGTCTGAGGTATGCTGCGAGGGTGATGTTAAAATCAAGGCAAGCACCGGTGATGCCGACTTGACCGATGTTGCGTGCAGATCGGTCATATCAATGGCAAGCACGGGGGATCTCTCCCTGAAGAATGTGATAGCCTCGGAAAAGTTTTCTTTGGAGAGGAGCACAGGCGATGTGAAATTCGACCGTTGTGATGCCGGAGAGATCTTCGTTAAAACCGACACGGGTGACGTTCGGGGCAGCCTGATAACCGAAAAGGTATTTATTACAAAAACCGATACCGGCCGTGTCAATGTGCCAAAAACAATTAACGGCGGCAGATGTGAAATCACCACTGATACGGGTGATATTAAAATAGAGATAAAATAGTTTTTCAGTATAGGGTGATGCGAAAGGCAATAAAAGAAGATGAACGCCGGCCCTTTGAGAAAGAGTTGTTTATTAGGTACATCGCCTTGCGCCAAATCGCGGCTGATGAATATACTGATTATGAAAGCATCGCTTTCAAATGAAGTATAAATTTGCGCTTTTGCGTAAGGAAAGGTTCCTTGATGGACAATGTTCTGCTTGCGTTTTTAATGTCCCTGTTTGCAGGACTTAGCACAGGTATCGGCAGCGGTCTTGCTTTGCTTACAAAGCGTACCAACACCCGTTTTATGTCCTTCACTCTCGGCTTTTCTGCAGGGGTCATGATGTACGTCTCCATGACGGAGATAATGACCAAGGCACGAGTGGCTCTCACAGCGCCTCACGGAGAAAAATGGGGAAACATACTGACCGTCTGCGCCTTTTTTTCAGGGGTGATGCTGATTGCGCTCATCTCTAAATTTATTCCCTCCTTTGAGGGAGACAGGGCGCAGGAATGTATCGCGAAGTGCCAGAACGGCTCTCATTCAAGTCTTATGCGAATGGGAGTGCTTTCGGCACTTGCCATTGCTATTCATAATTTCCCCGAGGGAATGGCAACTTTCATATCTGCCCTTCGTGATCCGGGGGTAGCGGTTCCCATTGTCTTTGCTATCGCGATCCACAATATCCCCGAGGGGATCGCCGTTGCGGCTCCGGTGTATAGGGCCACGGGATCGAGAAAAAAGGCGT
>SVQJ01000079.1 GCA_015065395.1 Oscillospiraceae bacterium | reverse complement strand
AGTCCGGGCATCACAGGGCAGGATAACGGATAACGTCCGCCGAGGGAGACCTCCGGGAAAGTGCAACAGAAATAGACCGCCTTCGCCCCCTTCGCTTGCGAAGGAGATGAGGGTAAGGATGGAAAGGCGAGGTAAGAGCTCACCGGCACGACAGGCAACTGTGTGCAAATGTAAACCCTATCCGGTGCAACACCGTATGCAGAACAGACTTCGGTCAGTGTCGGCCCGGCACATTTCTGCGGGTGGCTGGAGGCATACAGCAATGTATGCTCGAGATAGATGGCAGTCACGGCGAAAGTCGTACAGAACCCGGCTTACAGATTTCCCTATATTTATAAAAACAAATGATCCCCAAAGGAGCACGAGCCATGCTCCTTTGGGGATCATTTTATTTTTTCTTATAAATGTTATATTCCACAGATGCGGTAACACTGAGACATTCAATAGAATTCAGCCGCTCTCTGCCCTCCTTCGGGCAACGGTAATAAAATGGGGTCATGGTGAAGAGAGCACCGATATCCTCCTTGTCCTTAAGCTCAAAGGTATAGCAAAGAGAAGAATGGGAAACCTTCTGAAATCCCTCCGGAGTGCGATCCAGAGGAGGAGAAACTCTCGGCTCTCCGTACAAGACCTCTCTCATTTCCCACAGATGCCGCTCTCCTGAAGAGCAAACTGCAAGCACCCCGTCATCCCGAAGCACTCGGTTTGCCTCCGAATCCGGAACCGGTGCAAACATACTGAATATGATATCAAGGCTTTTATCCGAAACCGGCATATCAAAAATATTGGCGGCGGCAAAGAAAGCATCCGATCTCCCTTTTTTTGAGAGACGTGCGGCATAATCCGCTCCGTGCTTGGATGCATCAAAGCCTATACCGCGGCTTTTTATATTTTCCCTCTCAAAAAAACTCAAGATATTCAAAGCATGATAACCGTCGCCGCAGCCGGCGTCGGCAAAAATTATGCTCTCCCTTTCCGAAAGGCAATCAAGCGCCGCCCTCGCCAGCCCCGAAGATATCCGATCATAATAGCCTCCCGAAAGAAAGCGGCGGCGGCACCGCAGCATTTCCTTATCATCTCCGGTCTTCGCATTGGACTTTTTTCCCGGAGGAAGGAGATTTACATAGCCTGAGGAGGCAATATCGTATGTATGCTTACGCTCGCCGCTGCAAAAAAGGCTGTTATTCTCCCTTGACAGCGGAGCTTTACAAAGAGGACAGACAAAAATACCGTTTCCGCACATTATTTTACAACCTCAACAAGCTTTGCATGGAGAGCATATCTTCCGTTGGTGGCACCGTTGGTGCAGGTTGAAAGAGTGAGCATAGTGTCTCCGGAAAAGAATTTTTCACCGGTATAGAACTGGGACTTGCCCACGACCTCATCAGCAAATTTCAAAAAATCGTTTTCGCTTGCAAAGGATGTGCGGAAATAAAGATATTCCGCCACCGTAGCATAGATAGAAACCGGCTTATACACAAAAACTCCATCCATGGTATAAATATAGATCTTGCAGGTGCGGAAAAACTCTTCGTCGTTAACTATCTTTACCTGAATATCGTGAAACATGGAGCTTTGGCCCGAGGAAACAACATTGTGTCCGTACAGCACAGTATTGTAATTGTCACTGATAAGATCCTTTGTGGTGCAGTCAGCAAAGATCGAGCCTATGGTGAGATATTCCTTTCCCGTATAGGCATGATCAAGATAGTAGTCGTTATCATTGCCTCTGACTACGGGGTGATTGATATTCGTTCCCTCAATATATATCCATCCGTACACATCATCATTCTTGGCCTTAAGCGCAGATAAGCTGGCTCTCATCTGAGCAAGCTGAGCGTCATATTTTCCCCCGCTCTCTTCTATAACAGCGCTTTCTCCCGCATCAATACGGTCGAAAAGAGTCATAAGAGGTATATCCGCACGGATCGCGGCAAGATTCATGGTATCTCCGCCTGCGTCGTCAAGAGTGAAATTAAAGAACTCCGTATTGGAATATATTTGCTGACCGCGTATCTTGCCCCATATATTCTGACCGAGCATAACAAGACAGACAACTGCCGCACAGGCGCAGATGCCGAGAATTGTGAGCTGGATGATATTCTCAAGCTTGCTCATCTTCTTTTTCTTTTTTTTCGTTTTCTCGCCGCCCTCGGACATTTTTATATCCTCTGCCTTCAGATCCTTAACAGACATGGAAAAATCCTCCCCTGAAAAATCCGGATTATAGGGAATATCCACCATTGGTGCCGCAGGCATTATTTCTTTTGAGCCTTCGTCCTGTTCGCTCTCCTCCGTGGCGATATCATCCTGCTCCGGCGCAGGAGCACATAAAGCAGCCTCGGAAATCATTTTTTCGCCGCTGTTTTCCAAAAAAATATCGCATTCAGTCTCATCTTCTGTCAGGGGAGAGACTTGTAATTCATTACTCACTGCTTCATTATTACTGTTTTCAGCCTTGATCTTATTTTTTTTCTTCTTTTTAGACACGGTATCTCTCCTTTCAAAACTACTGCGACTATAATTATACAAAAAATATCCGTGCAATACAATATCCTATATGTGAACTTTTGGTTTATTTTCGTTTTCCTCTTATTAAAACTATTGCAAAAAAGATAAATATAGGCTAAAATATATAAAACCCGTCCCGTAAACTTCGAGGCGGGGTTTTGTGCCGTTTATTTTTAAGCATGGAGGTATTTATGGCAGACATTTTTGATCTTTTTAAGAAAATTTCCGCCGGCAGCTCATCTCCCGCAGGAGCGCCCGAATATATTATCGTGGGTCTGGGTAATCCCGGGAAGGAATATGCCGAGACACGTCACAACGCAGGCTTTCTTGCCATGGATCGCATCTGCGAGGAGCTTTCCTGCGAATGCAATCGGGTAAAATTCAATTCCTTCACCGCAGTGGTGAACATTGACGGCAAAAGCGTTCTTCTTATGCTTCCCCAAACTTTCATGAACAGATCCGGCATCGCTGTCAAGGAAGCGGCTGATTTCTACAATATTCCCGCGGAAAATATTATAGTATTGGTAGACGATATAAATCTTGAGCCGGGCCACATGAGAATTCGCAAAAACGGCTCAGCCGGAGGTCACAACGGACTTAAAAGCATAATTGAATATCTGTCAAACAGCACCTCGTTTCCCCGTATCCGTATCGGAGTGGGTGCAAAGCCCAAGGAAAGAGATCTTGCTGATTGGGTGACCGGAAAGATCTCGCGGGAAAATTATGAGCTTATGCTTCCCTGCCTCAAAGCCTGCCTCGGAGCGGCAAAGCTTATTATGGACGGTAAATTTGATGAGGCAATGGGCAAATACAACGGTATGAAGCCTGAAGCTTAAAGGAGTCCTTCCCCCGCAGATCGGAAAATGACTTACTAAGTCCGACGCCGTGTCGGTTGACTTGATTTTGAAGCTGAAACACATCTTATTACAACTATTATTAATTCTTCATCAAATAAGCCCATAAGCCTATATAAAGTTCTTTTGCTTCTTTTCTTTCAAGAAAAGAAGGTAGACCAAACATGAAAAACGATCTTTTATTATCAGTAATGCGTGCCTCACGTGAGTACAAAGCTCTTTATGAGGGGCTTGAAAACTCCCGAAAACGCGCAAAGCAGCGTCCATCAAGCGTTACGGGTCTTTCCGAGGGTGCTGCTCCCATATTTCTTACAGCACTCGCAGCAGATGAAACGGCGGCAAGGCGGCGTTCTCTCATCCTTTTTGCAAATGAAAAGGATGCCTCAGAGGAAGCTGGCCGTTTATCCTCCGA
Organism: Oscillospiraceae bacterium; assembly: GCA_015065395.1. Taxonomy (GTDB): domain Bacteria; phylum Bacillota; class Clostridia; order Oscillospirales; family CAG-272; genus Avispirillum. The sequence continues at coordinate 3,944 of SVQJ01000079.1, read as the reverse complement.
GGGTATACGCGCCTACCATCTTCCTGCCCGTGATTACAATTTCAATAACACAACAGCTTCCCGTGAATACGAGCACCAAAGACTTTTAGTTCTTTGCGCTTCTCTTTTCTCGGAGGAGCCTTTTGTTGTTTGTGCGACGGCGGAGGCCGTCCTTCAGGTGACAGTTCCTCCGGAAGAACTCATACATCTCACCTATCCCATAAAGCAGGATCGCCCCCTGGATCTTCAAAAGCTCTGCGAGATACTCTCAAGAGGCGGCTATTCAAGGGTCGAGCTGGTTGAGGGACCCGGTCAGTTTGCGATTCGCGGAGGTATAGTTGATCTTTTCCCACCGGCAGAAGCGCCTTACAGAATAGAGCTTTTCGGCGATGAGATCGACCGCATCGGTACCTTTGATCCTGCATCCCAAAGATTTGTTGAAAACATTTCCCACGATCTGCTCATCCCTCCCTCCAGAGAGCTTTGCCTTAACGATGAGAGACGCGAAGCTATCCGCTCGTCTGCCGAAAAGCAGATATCAAAGCTTACAAGATCTGACGATTGCGATTTTCGTACCGTTGATCTTCTTATGAAGGAGCAGGCAGATATAACGGAAAGCGCCGATTGCGGCTTCCTTGACAAATACATTCCCCTTATCTACCCTGAGGGAGACTGCTTTTTCGATTATTTTGACGGTCTATTTATCATTAACGATACCGCCGCTGTTAAAGAGAGAGCAAATGCCGCAGAGCAGCTCACTGCCCAGTCTGTTCTGGACATGATAAAAGCAGGCGAGATATATTCAAAAGCCCAGGGCACCTACGTTAATTCCTGGGCAAGAGCAGAGATCGCCGCAGGAGTTCTTCCCACAGTGCTTATCGACCCCTTTGCAAGAAGCACACCCGGGCTCGTTCCCGAGGCAAGATATGATTTTGCAACACGCCACATCCCCCCCTACGCCCAGAACACCAATCTGCTTTGCGAGGATCTTTACCGCTTTGCAGATACCGGATATAAATGTGCCGTTCTTTGCACAAATGAGGCGGAAGCGAACAATATTGCAAAAATGCTCACGGAAAACGGCTACAGCGCCGCAGTATCCAAAGGAGACGCGGGATTTTTCGGCGAAAAAGCAAAAAAGTACCCGATCTGCCTGCTTTACGGAGCATCCCTTCCCGGCTTTGAGCTCGTTAACAGCCGTTTCGCTCTGCTGAATTACTCAGGTTCATTAAACGCCTCCCGTTCCCTAAGCCGACACAAGGGTGCGAAATACAAGAAAAAGACCCAGTCCATACTCTCCTACAGCGACCTTGAACCCGGAGATTACATCGTTCACGAGGCTTACGGTATCGGTCTTTACCACGGCATTGAAAATCTTACCGTAGACGGTGTTTCACGCGACTATGTGAAGATCAGCTATCAGGGCACGGATAAGCTTTTTCTGCCCGTTGACCAGCTTGATCTGGTTTCAAAATACATCGGTGCCCAGGGGGAATCGGGATCAGTCAAGCTTTCAAAAATGGGCGGCAGCGACTGGACCCGTGCTAAATCCAAAGCAAGCCAATCCGCAAAGGAAATGGCAAAGGAGCTTATAGAGCTTTATGCGAGACGCAGAAGGGCAAAGGGTATCGCTTTCCCTGCAGACGACGAGATGACCTCCCAGTTCTACAGTGCATTCGAGTACGATGAAACGGACAGCCAGCTGTCCGCTATAGACGACGTTCGCCGTGATATGGAAGAGCCGTACCCTATGGAAAGGATTATATGCGGAGACGTGGGCTACGGGAAAACGGAGGTCGCACTCCGAGCCGCCTTCAAGGCTGTAAACGGCGGAAAGCAGGTTGCTATTCTGGTTCCCACGACGATTCTTGCCTATCAGCATTATCAGACGGCACTCTCGCGCTTTCGCGGCTTCCCCGTTTCCATCGATATGCTTTCCCGTTTCCGCACAAAGTCTCAGCAGGAGGAATCCCTCCGCAAGCTGCGCCGCGGGGAGACGGATATTATAATCGGAACCCATCGCATCATTTCCAAGGACATAGAGTTCCACGATCTGGGGCTTGTCATAATCGACGAGGAACAGCGATTCGGCGTTGCCCAAAAGGAAAAGCTCAAGGAGCTTGCCATCGGAGCAGATATGCTCACTCTCACAGCAACTCCCATCCCCCGTACCCTTAATATGGCCATGGGCGGAATCATGGATATGAGCCTGCTTGACGATGTTCCCGGACTGCGCTCTCCCGTTCAGACATACGTTATGGAGCATGATGACGGTATCATCGCTGAGGCTATCAGAAGAGAGCTTCGCCGCGGCGGGCAAGTATTTTATCTGAACAACAACATTGAATACCTATATACCCTCTCCACAAAGCTTTCGAATTCTCTCCCCGAAGCGCGTATCGCTATCGCCCACGGCAGAATGGACAGAGAGGATCTTGAAGATATATGGGCAAGCCTTGTCAGGGGAGAGGTGGATATCCTTCTCTGTACCACCATTATTGAAACGGGAGTTGATATATCCAACGCAAACACCCTTATTATCGAAAACGCCGACCGCTTCGGCCTTTCCCAGCTACATCAGATAAGAGGAAGAGTAGGCCGCTCGTCCCGCCGTGCTTACGCTTATTTCACATATCCGAAAATGAAGCAGCTTTCCGAAATTGCCGACAAGCGTCTTCGCGCAATGAAAGAATATGCAGCCTTCGGTGCAGGCTTTAAGATAGCCCTTCGCGATCTTGAGATACGCGGAGCGGGAAATCTTCTCGGATCCCAACAGCACGGACACATGGAGGCCGTTGGCTACGATATGTACATAAAGCTTTTGGAAGAGGCGGTTCTGGAGGAAAAGGGCGAAAAGAAAAAAGAGCGGCAGGATTGCTCCGTGAGTATAAAAGCAGATGCATATCTCCCCAAGGGCTATATAAAGGACGGCGCCCAAAGAATGGAAATGTACAGAAAGATCGCCCGTATTCAGAAGGAAGAGGATTTTTCCGATATGATAGACGAGCTTTGCGACCGCTACGGAGAACCGCCGAGAGCCGCGATGAATCTTTGCCGCATTGCTTTGGTGCGCGGTTTGGGAATTTCGGCAGAGATTTCAAAGGTGGAGGAAAGAGACAAGGAATTTATGCTCCTCATACCCTCCCCGAATCTTTCCGCCATCAGCAAAATAAATCAGAAGCGTCCGGGGCTTCTCCGCCTTACAGCAGGCGCATCTCCCGCACTTTTTGTACGAAAGCAAAAGGGCGTTCAGGGAGCGGATCTTTTATGCGATTTGTTAACGGAATATATACAATTCTCCTCGGAAAACCTGTAGAAAAAGCACTCATTGTGTGCTATAATTGCTTAGTATCCCTTCGGAAAGGTATTTTGAAAATGAAAAGATTGTTAAAAAAATCAGCGGCGATCTTTCTCGCCGCCTGTACAGTGCTTTCATGCATCCTTTTTTCCTCGTGCTCCGCGCTTACCAAAGATAATTCCCCCACAGTTCTGACGCTGGACGGCCATAAGATCACAGAAGCTATGTACAGCTACTGGGCAAACAGCCATAAGACCCAGTATATGTATATCTATGAGGATCTTCAGGACACCGCCGCATTTTGGGAGAAGGAGTACAAGGACGGGCTTACGGTGAGCGAATATCTTGACAGCATCACCCTTGACAGCATCAAAGCTTCCCTTGTTGCAAAAAAGCTGTTCAGCGATTACGATCTATCCTTCACCAAGGACGAAAAACAGAGCATCGACGATTACATAAGCGATCTTATCACCGAATATGCCAACGGTGATAAGGATTTCATGAACAATTATCTGAAGGAATACGGCATCGATCTTAACATCCTCAGAAATATCTACCTTGAAGAGGAAAAGCCTGCAAAGGTATTTGCCCACCTATTCTCCGAGGGAGGGGAAATGGAGCTTAAGGAAGAGGATTTCAACACCTTCTATGAGGAAAACTACGTTCA
>SVQJ01000078.1:3691-7762 GCA_015065395.1 Oscillospiraceae bacterium | reverse complement strand
AAAGCCATAAGAGCCCCCTGTTTTTCCAGGGGGCTTAAGCTTTTCGTTTTTCGGGTCTCTGTCGTACCTTTGTACGCTGACAGGAACCCCCAAAAATTCGCAGGCTCATTTTCGGGGAACCCCGTGACGAGCCCCGAAAAACGAAATCTGCATCCTTCTCGACAGCCCGAAACAGCTTGTCGATACTTTATCGACAAGCTGATACTCATTCTTGAATGAGTATTTTCACAGCTATCTTTTAATGATATATTACTTTGCAAAAAAACTTGTAAAAGCTTTGTTTTCAGCTTTTACAAGTTTTTTGCCTTAAATTGAAAATAACGGCGACTTTTTAGGCCCTTTTTAACGTTTTCAGATATTTTTTGGTTTCATCGCTTATTCGGAGGCTTTCCGAAGCCTTAGATATTGCTTTGTTATGGACCCATAATGGCAGCTCTCCGGATTGGAAGTATGGTATAACGCTGTCATACTGCTTGGCAAGCGCCGTTGCGAAATACCAGGCACACCCCATATTTACATAGTACTCGTCACTGCATATCTCTGATACTTTTTTAACATAAATATCTGAAAAATCCTTATCAAGAAAGAATTTCATCAGCATACAAACCGCAAAACGAACGGTATATACATGTTCACTTTTGATCCAAATATTGATATACTCAGAAAGCTCTTCCTTATTCTCTGCCAAAATACCGGGCGAAAATGAATCGCAGGTGGACCAATTATCAATATGCGGAAGAAAGCGCTGTATCGCAGCATAAAGCAATTTCCTGTCAGTCATTTGCTCCAAAAGAAATGCGTGCAGATTATTCTCCTCGTAATACTCATGGGGTAAATCATTAATAAAGCTTCGAGCGATATCAGTACCGGATATTTTCACAGCAAGCTTTCTGAGCGCGGGAGTGCGTATGCCAATAATTCTTTCCTTATCCACATTCGGTATCAGAGAGACAATGAATTTTCTATATCCTTCATCTCGCATGGCAAAAAGCGATTCTCTGATGCTTTCCATCAATTTTTCACCTCAAGCCTTTCGCAAACAGAACGGTCTACAGGAACAGTAGCCGACCAATTAGTATGGTAAATAACATAACCCGGCTTTGCCGACGGAGGCTTTTTAACCTGTTTGATCTTAGTATAATCAACATCGGCAAAGGCACCTTCACCTGCCTTGGAATACACTGCTGCTATTATGCAAGCCTCTGTAAAATCTTCTGCAGGAGGCTCGGGCAAGCCGGCACATTCCAGGATAACGTGACTTCCGGGCATATTTTTGGCGTGAAACCACCAATCCGCCTTTTGAGCATACTTAAAAGTGAGCCAATCATTCGCTGTATTATTTTTACCGCAAAGCACAGTATACCCGTTTGACGTTCTGAAGGTAAGATATGACGGCTTAGTCTGCTTTTTCTCGGTATACTGCTTCATTTTTGAAGCATATCCGCTATGATAAAGCTCACTTCTGATTTCGGTAAGGTCTTTCTCGGTTTGAGCGCGTGTCAAGGCATCCCGGACTGATGCAATATAGCTTATCTCCTCCTCGCAGAGCTTGATCTGTACCGTGAGATGCTCTTTGGCAGACTTGGATTTAGCATATTTTTTATAGTATCTCTGTGCATTTTGTGCAGGAGTAAGCCTTGAATCAAGAGGGATCTCCACCATTGTTGAATCCATATAATTCTCAAGGCAACAGGAAACGGCACCCTTTTTCAAACGATAAATATTTGCAGTGATAAGATCACCGTACAGACGGTATTTTTCGCCCTCCTCACAATCAAGAAGCTCATTTTTCTGGAGAGCGTGTTTTTTCAAAAGTCTGGTTTCGGCATTATTAAGTATTTTAAGAATATCAGATGCCTTCTGAGATATTTTTTCATCTCTGCTCTTTAGCGAGAAAAAGCTATCAAGCATTTCCCCGAATGAATCCATTTCCCGGGAAATAAATTCATCCCCATACTGTGTTATAGGCATGAAGGCATATTCTTTCGGCAAAGAATTTTTATCATAAATAATAACAGGCCTGCCGTTACCTTCGATAATGTTTTTTATAACAGAGAAAAACACATCACAAAGCCTTGTAGCACATTCATTCAATGTAGCACCTGAATATCCACCCGAAACAGTAGCTATCTCCCTGGCGATCAAAGGCGATATTCCGGAAAAATGGCTCATTATGAATTTTTCGCAAGGCCTTTCAGGGTCGTTTTCTCTTGCGAGTAACTTAAAATCCTCTATATTTACAGAGAGAGGATCCAATTTGTCCTGTGCAGGGGGAAGCTCATATATCATTCCGGGCAAAAGCTGACGGCGAAGACTTTGTGAAAAATCCACCTGACGCAAAACCGTCAGGATCTTGTCATTTCCGTCAGTAAGAATCACATTTGAGTATTTACCCATCATTTCGACGATTATGTTCTTCTCGCAAGCAAAGCCCATGTCATCAAAAGCATCAAAAGTAATCCGAGCGGCTCTTTCAAAGCCAAGCTGCTGCGCGCTTCTTACAACAGCACCCTGCAAATGCTTCCTCAAAAGCATACACATCATTGGTGCCTTCGCGGGGTTTTCAGATTTTATATTAGTAATATTCAACCTTGGACATCTGCTGCCTGCATTGATCAGTAATCGTTCGGATACACCGAATCTGCGTATCAAAAAAACAAGCTCATCACGGGCAGGCTGATATATTTTTTCAACCTTTCCGCCGCCGACCTTCTCATTGATCTCTCTGATAACAAAGGACAACATTCCGGCATCAAATGCCATTTATATCACTCCATTCAATAACAAAAATATTATGCATTTGCCGCTCATTTGTAGCAAACAAAAGAAAAGCGTTGTCCTTCAAGTTCAAAGCCGCACTTTTTTGCAAGTGCCAAAGAAGGAAGATTATCACATGAGCACTTATATCTTACACAAACACCTTTATTCAAAAGCTCTTCCACAAGCCCCTGCACACAGGCAAGCCCATAGCCTTTCCTTCTTGAATCAGGTGCAGTCTCAACGCTTATTTCAACACTGTTATCATCATAAAAAACATCATTCATGCCGGCGTAAGCCGCGATCCTTCCATTCTCTACAACTGCATAAACCACATCCTTGCCATCATCTGCGATCTCAATATCGCAACCGGAAGCCATGCAAAGCTCAGAAAGAACGGCGTTTGAGGAAATCCTGTGAGCATTTACGGAATTTGCATTTTTCGGCAAATGCCGATTGCTTTTGAAAATAAATTCAAGCATAAGCTCATTTTCGTTTCTTTCCCGCTTGTATCCGATATTTTCAGCAATTGTTGAAAATTCATTTTCCAGGTATTCAAGAGCGTCTTCATCAAGGAGTCGTCCTTCGAATCTATCACAAAAGGCTTCCGCTTCTTTTCTGCACAAGGAATAAGCAGTTATGATCGGCTCACCTGAAACCGGCACGAAAATCTCAATGGGAACTGCAATACAGGACGCTCCTGCAACCACACTTTTTTCTATTTTTTCATTTTCTGTTAGTATCATTGGTTCTCCCAAGCATTTTTTATTTTAGGATAACAGATTTTTTCTATCTTTTCAACACCTAAGTATAAATAATCGGCTTTTGAAATTAAATATATATTTGAAAATAAATGCGAAAATGTTTGCTTTTCATTCATTGCTGTGATATAATAAGTTGTTATTTTATGTTTAGATTTTTTATGAAAGGATCAGCTATGCCCAAATATATAGAAAAAGCTGAAAAACTCACATTACCTGTGATTCCCACCAGAGGTCTTGTTGCTTTCCCATCCGTTCCTCTGAGCTTTGAAATAGAGAGAGAAATGTCTATCGCAGCAGTTGAAAGCGCAAAGGATTCCGATATGTATGTTCTCCTTTTGTGCCAAAAATCAGTTGATTGTGATGTACCCACTCCTAAAGACCTTTACGATGTTGGTTGTGTTTGCAAAATCAAGCAAACTATGCACACACCCGAAGGCATAGTTCGCGTACTTGCTGAAGGTGTTTGCCGCGCAAAAACCATGTCCTTCACAGGCAAAGGCAACTGCATGTTCGCAGATGTTATGACAAAAACCGTCTCTCTTGACCGAAG
>SVQJ01000078.1:0-3681 GCA_015065395.1 Oscillospiraceae bacterium | reverse complement strand
GTTCAGAAGCCCTCATCCGTGAAGTGATTTCCGCTCTTGAGAATATGATGACATTTGTTCCCGCTGACGGAAACGATATCCTTGTTGCTGCAAGATCTTTGAAAAATCCCGGTCAAGCCGCTGACTTTATAGCATCAAGCTCTCTCGTAAAATTTGAAGATAAGCAGAGGATCCTTGAGGTTTTTGAACCCCTTGCAAGACTTGAAACATTGATCGTTGTTATTGAAAACGAAACAAAGTTGCTTGCTATAGAGATGTCCATACATAAAAAGGTACGTGAAGCTATTGACGAAAATCAAAGAGACTATTATCTTCGCGAGCAGCTCAAGGTGATTCAGGGGGAGCTCGGTGCTGACTCTGAAGATGAAGCAGACGAGTATTACGGCAAAATTGAAATGAGCGGTTTCCCGAAAGAGGTCTGTGATAAGCTTTATAAAGAAGTTTCCAGACTTGCAAAATCTCCATTCGGCAGTCCCGAAGCAACCGTTCTTCGTAATTATTTGGATATTTGCCTTGAAATCCCCTTTACAACGCTTACTGAAGATTGTATAGATGTTGCCAAAGCAAAAAAGATACTTGATGACGATCACGACGGACTTGAGAAGCCTAAGAACAGAATTCTTGAATATCTTGCCGTAAAGCAGCTTAATCCCGATCTCGGTAATCAGATCATTTGTCTCGTAGGCCCTCCCGGAACCGGAAAAACATCCCTCGGTGGATCGATCGCCAGAGCTATGAACAGAAAGTTTGTTCGTGTTTCTCTCGGAGGTATCCGTGATGAAGCTGAAATCAGAGGTCACCGAAAGACCTATGTTGCCGCGATGCCCGGCCGAATCGTTACAGCGCTGACCCAGGCAGGCAGCATGAATCCCGTCATGCTCCTCGACGAGATCGACAAGCTTTCCTCTGATATAAAGGGAGACCCGTCATCAGCACTCCTTGAGGTTCTTGACGGAGAGCAGAACAAAACATTTCGTGATCATTTCGTGGAAATGCCCACAGATCTTTCAAACGTTATGTTCATAGCTACCGCAAACACATTGGATACTATTCCCCGTCCCCTTCTTGACAGAATGGAGATAATTGAGCTTTCTTCATACACAAAGAACGAGAAAATAGCCATTGCAGAGAATCACTTGATTGGAAAACAGCTGAAGCGCCACGGTCTTAACAAGCGTTCTTTGCGCATCGGGCGGCCTGTGATCGAAGCAATAATTGACGGTTATACAAGAGAATCCGGTGTTCGAAATCTGGAAAGAGAGATCGCTTCTCTTTGCAGAAAGGCTGCTCGTATTATGGTTGAGAGCGGCAAAAAAAGCGTTACGGTCAATGTCAACTCTCTTGCAACCTTCCTTGGACCCAAGAAATTCCTTGATGAAGAGCATGTTAAAGAAAATGAGATAGGTGTTGTTAACGGCCTTGCATACACGACCGTCGGCGGAGACCTGCTCAAGATAGAAACCGCTATAATGGATGGAAGCGGCAAGCTTGAGCTTACCGGTACCCTCGGCGATGTTATGAAGGAATCCGCACATATAGCCGTAAGCTATATAAGAGCTCATGCCGATGAGCTTGGTATTTCATCGGATTTCTATAAAACAAAGGACATACACATACATGTTCCCGAGGGAGCGACCCCCAAGGACGGGCCCTCTGCGGGTGTTACTATCCTTTCCTCCCTCGTAAGCACCCTTACAGGTATCCCCACCAGAGCGGATACCGCAATGACAGGAGAGCTAACTCTTACAGGTCGTGTTCTCCCTATCGGCGGTCTTAAAGAAAAAACCACCGCTGCATGGAATGCAGGGATAAAACGGGTCATTATTCCTTATGCGAACATACCTGATCTTGATGAAATAGACCCGATAGTTCGCCAAAGCCTCCTTTTTATTCCTTGCAAGAGATCCGATGAAGTTCTCTCTGAAATACTCGTTAAAGAAAAAAAGGATAGCTGCAAAGAAAGCTCAAAGGCAGAGGAAAATTCCGCTTCTGTCATCCCTCCCGAGGCTGTTCATCACTCCGCCATTGCCACAGTTAATATGAAGGATAAGCGATAAAATGAAAATCAATACAAACAATTCAGCTTTGCTGATCTCTGCAGGTGTCCCTAAGCAGTTCCCCGCATTGGTCGTGCCTCAGGTTGCTTTTTCGGGTCGGTCAAACGTAGGAAAAAGCTCACTTATTAACACCTTGCTCGCAAGAAAGTCTCTTGCCCATGTCAGCGGTACGCCCGGAAAGACCGTAACAGTTAATTTTTATAACATCGATTCGAAGCTTCTTTTGGTGGATCTGCCAGGCTACGGATTTGCCAAAAGGACATACGAGGACAAAAAAAGATGGTCAGCATTAACTGATGCTTATTTTACGGGCAATAATAACATTGATCTTCTCCGCTGCGTTGTTCAGCTGATTGACGGAAAAGTCGGCCCCACGGCAGACGATAAACAGATGCTGGAATATCTTACTGCTGCAGAGCTTCCTTTTATCATAGTGTACACCAAAGTTGATAAGCTTAATGCAACCCAAAAGAAAGCTCTTAAGGAGTCTATGGGCAAGTATGATGGGGCAAGCGCGGAAATCATGTTCTCCTCTGAAACACGCGAAGGACGCGATGAGGTTTGGAACACAATTCTCAAAATGTGCGAGATCTGAAAGGACTGATTACCACAAATGATTTTATCTTTATTGCGCAGCCTTGCAAGCGGAGCTGAACTGACAGACATTCTTCCGGGAATTCTCTTCACCGTTATCGTTGTAATATTCTCTCTTTCCTTCCACGAAATGGCTCACGGCTTCATAGCTTACAAGCTGGGAGACCCCACGGCAAGAAATATGGGCAGGATCACCTTGAATCCCGCAAAGCATCTTGATCCTATGGGTACTATCTGCATGATGCTGGTAGGATTCGGTTGGGCAAGACCTGTCATAATAAATTCAAGAAATTTCAAAAATCCGCGAAAAGGTATGGCCATAAGTGCTGCCGCAGGACCCATATCCAATCTTTTAATATCCTTTACAGCCCTTTTGATCTACGCGATCCTCGTGTCAGCTTTACATGTGCAGGTGTTTTTGGCAAATGATGCACAGATATATATTTCTGTACTCGACTCTGCCATCAAAACCCTTGGCGAAGCAGATCTTTCCGTAAAGATACTCTATTTTTTCACTGAGCTTCTCTATTATTTCCATATATTGAATCTCTATCTTGCGGTATTCAATCTTCTTCCCATCCCCCCCTTGGACGGTTCAAAAATTCTTTATATGTTCCTTCCCTCAAGACTATATTACCAGATACAACGAAATGAACAGATCATCTATATAGTCCTGCTGGCACTACTCATCACAGGAAGCCTTTCCGGGCTCCTTTCCACTGTCGCCGGCAGCATCAGCACGGGCATGATCCGTATCATCCAATTAATTCCGGGGTTATGATATGGAAGCACTAAACTATAAGCTGGAAAAATTCGAAGGACCTCTCGACCTTTGTCTCTCCCTTATAAAGAAAAACAAAATGAGCATAGACGATATTCAGATATCCGTCCTTTGCGATCAGTACATGGAATATATAAATTCGATGGAAAAAGCTGATATCGAGCTCTCCAGCGATTTCCTTCTAATGGCAAGCGAGCTTATGCTTATCAAAAGTAAAATGCTTCTGCCTCGCAACGACGAGGAGGAGGA
>SVQJ01000077.1 GCA_015065395.1 Oscillospiraceae bacterium | reverse complement strand
GTAAGATATAGTGTAAATCGCAAAAAAGGGGATTTTTGGAAGTGTTCGGATATGTTAAGCCCTTCATTCCCGATCTGAGAGTTCGGGAGCATGAGCTGTACCGTGGGATATACTGCGGTCTTTGCCGCTCCATGGGCCGTCACACGGGATGTGCCTCCCGCCTCACTCTTTCCTATGATTTTACTTTTCTTTGCGCTGTCCGTATAGTTCTTGAAAAAACTCCCGTTAAGGTGAGCACATTTCGCTGTGCCGCCAGTCCGTTTAAGGTGCGTCCCCTTATGCATGATAACAAAAGTCTTGCGTATTGTGCGAGCGTTGCCGCTGTTCTCACCAAGGCAAAGCTTATGGACGATATAAATGACGGGGATACCAAGAGCACCTTTTCAAAAAGGCTTCTCGTGCCTTATGCCGAACGAATGGTAAAGAGGGCTTTGAAATATGACGGCTCCTTGCCCGGTGAAAAGATTGATGCGGCGCTTTCGCGTCTTTCTGCCTTGGAAAAGGAAAGATCTCCTTCCTTGGACAGTGCCGCAGATTGCTTCGGCGATGCTCTCAGTGCTGTTTTCTCCCACGGGCTTTCCGGAAGGGAAGAGACTATTGCAAGCGCTCTGGGCAGATGCATCGGAAGATGTATATATGTGCTTGACGCGGCAGACGATAAGGAAAAGGACGAAAAAAGCTCTTCATATAATCCTCTGAACATTTCGCCCCTATCTTCCGAGGCACTCAGCGTGGCTGTGCGCTTGGAGCTTTCACGGGCGGAGGCTGCTGTCAGTCTTATTGATTTTGAGGGTATGCCGGAATTCAGAGAGATTATTTACAATACGATATACGAGGGACTGCCGAAGGAGGCAGACCGGATCTTTAATAAAAAAGCTCCCAATGAGCAGAACGGAAAGGATCTAAACCGATGAAAGACCCTTACAAGGTGCTGGGCGTCTCCAGGGATGCCGACGAAGATGAGATAAAAAAAGCATACAGGGAGCTTGCAAGAAAATATCATCCCGATAACTATCAGGATCCCAATCTTGCAGAGCTTGCCGCAGAAAAAATGAAGGAGATAAACGAGGCATACGATGCCATCCGTGACGGAAAGGCAGCTTCCTCTTCCTCCTACGGAGATTCATCCTCTTCATCCTCCGATCCGAGATTTGCGGAGATTCGGGTGCTTATAAACCAGCGCCGCTTCTCCGAGGCGGAAATGAGGCTTGATTCCATGTCCTCCTCTGACAGAAATGCGGAATGGAATTTTTTGAAGGCCTGCGTGCTTTTGCAGAGAGGACATTTCTTCGACGCGCAGAAGCATATTGAAACTGCCTGCTATATGGACCCCAATAATGCGGAATATCAGAACGCAAGAGCACAGCTCAACCGCCGCTCCTACGGCTACGGACAGAGCTACAATCAGACCTACTACCGTCAGGGAGGATCAAACGTGGATATGTGCTCCGTTTGTGAGACCCTTTGGTGTATGGACTGCTGTTGTGAATGTATGGGCGGAGACTTTATCCGTTGCTGTTAAGCCATGAAAAGAGAAAACAAAACCTTTCAGAATGCCAAACGGCTGGCCGTTGCCTCCATGCTTTGCGCTCTTGGCTTCGTGTGCCTTTATCTCGGCTCTCTTTCCGGAATATTTGATCTTTGCGCCGTGGTTATCGGCTCTCTTTGCTGTGTTTTTGCAGTCATTGAGCTTGGCGGCCCCTGGCCCTATATGGTGGCGGCTGTGACGGGAGTACTTTCTCTCCTGCTCCTTCCCGACAAATTCGTTGCCTTTCAGTATGTAGCGCTGGGAGGTATATATCCTATACTTAAATCCTTTTTTGAGCGTTTGCCCGTTGTTTTGTCCTACGTGGCAAAAATAGTCAGCTTTAATGCTCTTTTATCTCTCTGCCTCGCGGCGGCTAAGTTTATAATGAGCATTTCCGAGGAATGGGCAAGCTTCAATATAATTGTATATATCGTGGGCAACGGTTATTTTATATTTTTTGATTTTGCCCTTACCGCGTTTATTACATTCTATATGCAAAGGATACGTTCAAAGCTGAAATTGAAGCTCTGAGGAGAGAAGAGACAGTAAATTCCCGTTCTTTCCCTGAAAGGAAAGAACCAAAGGAACTTTAAGAAAGATAACAATAGTAAAAAGGCAAAAAGGCCTTAAAAAGAGGGAGACACACCAAAATGAGCTCGTTCATTTTGGTGTGTCTCCCTCTTTTAAGGTTATGGCACCTACGGTGCCTCAGCCAAAGCAGATGTCTGCTTTGGCGCAGCCTTTTGCCTTGCAATCTTCAGATAAACCCTTATGTAAAGTTTTTTTGCCGAGCTTTTTTCAAAAAGCGACCGGTTCTCCCCGTCTGCCGTGATTTGAAAGAATTTCACAAGCAGGCAAGGGTAAAGAAAATCCTCCCTGTCAATGTATACTTCCATTGACAGGGAGGGTTTTCTTCTTATATTCAGTCAAAAGCATTCATTTGTCAGCTTTTCTTCGATATCGTCAATTATCTCTTTATAATCCGGGTGCAAGAGCTTTTTTGCTTCCCGGGCGTTAACAAAGCGGTATTCGCTGATCTCGTTCTTGTTCATTATTTTCGGAAGCTTATCGGTCTTGGCCGCGAAAAGAACGACAGTTTTTTTTATGAGATTGCTGAGAATATAGCTTGTGGTGGTTCTATAGCCGGTAAGGATAAAATCACGGATCCCGGTTTCCTCAAGGACCTCTCTGTAAGCAGTTGCCTTTTCGTCCTCTCCCTTTTCCATGTGTCCTTTAGGGAAGCTCCAGGACTGGGCTCCCGTCTGTTTTAAGAGAAGGTACTGTATTGAGCTCTTGTTTTGGCGGTACAGTATTATACCGCAGGATTTCTGATAAAGGCTTTCTATAGTGGTTTTATAGTATTTTTCCTGAAAATCAACCGCCTCGGCGATCTCTGCCTGGTTTAATTCCATACCCACCGGAGCGCCGATAAGCTTATCCTCAACATCGTTTTCTCTATGTGCGATGCCGATTATTCTGCATTTGTACTCATTTACCGGTTCAGCTTCACCGAGAAGGTATACGTCAAGCTCCTCTCCGTCTCCGCCTATGACTCCGGGAATATAACCGTAATTTATGGGATAGGTCAGGCTGTAATTCTCTTTTTGGTGCACATATCCCACGGGACGGTCTATGACGATGTTTACCGTTTTGCCAAGATACGAGTAAACAAGAGCTTTTCTTTCTTGAAAGGTCATTCGGATTCCCCCTTTCTTTAGAATAATTATTGTAGCATAATAAGTTTTTCAGTGCAACAAAAAGTCGCAAAAAAACACACATAAAAAGTAACGATTTTTTTGAAAAAAAGAGGCTTTGGTTTTACTTTTCCGATAATTGTGCATACTATTGATACGCTGTGTTCAAGAATGCAGCCCAAAAAAGATCAAAAGCATAAAAACAGAATGGAGTTTATGATGAAAAAAATAATTTGCCTGGCTTTGCTGGGTGCTTTAATACTATGCTCATTTACAGGTTGTTCGCGAAGGAGAGGCGGCGGTGATACGGAAAAGATAACCCTGACGGTGTGGGGACCTCAGGAGGATCAGCCGAACAGTGAGGGTTGGCTCCCCACCATGTGTGAGCTTTTTGACGATGCTCACGCTGAATGGGATATAGAGTTCAAATACGGCGTTTGCTCCGAGGGTGAAGCGGGTAAGAATATTTCCGCTGACCCCGAAGGCAGCGCGGACGTATATTTTTTTGCAAACGATCAGCTTGGAACTCTGATCCAGGCAAATGCCATTTCCGAGCTTGGGGGAGATACTCTCCGTGCCGTTAAGGAGGCCAACTCCGAGAACATGGTGGCGTCAGTCACAGGAAGCGACGGCGGAGTTTACGGTGTCCCCTTCACGGGAAACACATGGTTTATGTTTTATAATAAGAGCATATTCTCCGAGGATGATGTGAAAAGCCTTGACAGGATGCTTGAAAAGGGAAAGGTTGCCTTTCCTCTCACAAATTCCTGGTATATGGGTGCATTCTATCTTGCTAACGGATGTACGCTTTTCGGAGAGAACGGTATGGACAGCTCTCAAGGCATTGATTTCGGAGGAAAAGAGGGCACGGAGGCAACAGAATATCTTTGCCGCTTATCAAAAAACCGTAATTTTGTCAATGACGCTGAGGGAGCCGGTCTGTCCGGACTTATGAACGGCAGCATAGGAGCTATCTTCTCAGGGAGCTGGGATGCTAAGAAAATATCCGATGCTTTGGGAGATAACTACGGTGCCGCCTCTCTTCCCACGGCACGCATAGGCGGTGCAGAGCAGCAGCTTCTTTCCTTTGCGGGTTCAAAGGCTGTGGGAGTGAATCCCCATTGTAAGAATCCTGAGGTGGCAGTTGCTCTCGCGGCTTTTCTGGGAAGCCGCGAGGCTCAGAAATCACATTATGAGATGAGGGGGATAATCCCCTGCGATCAGAGTCTTCTTGAGGACGGTGCTGTCAGCCGTGATATTGCGGCAAGGGCGCAGAATGAAACTATCTCAAAAACTGCTGTGGTTCAGCCCTCCATTCCCGAAATGGATTCCTTCTGGATACCCACGGAAAACATGGGTAAGGCTATCGTAAACGGAGACGTTAACGAGAAAAATGCCGCCGAAAAGACCAAGGCTTATAACGATTCCCTTAAGGCGGGGCTGTAACAGCTCCGAAATGGAGGATTTATGACAGATAATACCAAAAAAGGCCGAAATAGCTTTTCATTATCAAAGGACTTACAAGGAAACACCTTGCTGTCTGCATTAACCGAGGGCGGGCTTTTCGGATGGCTTTCCTGCATTTTTATGGGGCTTGGAAATATAAAGGCAGGGCAATGGCTCAAGGGTATTCTGTTCTTTATTTCCCAGGTCGCCTTCACAGCTTTTATGCTTTCGCCCCGGGGAGGGATATATTCCATATCCCTCCTCCCCTCTCTCGGATCAAGCGAGCAGGGTAAGGTTTGGAATGAGGATAAAGGGATATTTGAATATACCGCCGGAGACCGTTCTCAGCTTATTCTTCTGTACGGTATTGCCGCTCTGTGCGTGACTGTGGCGTTTATCTTTCTTTGGAGGGCATCGGTGATCAGCGGATGCAGGGCGCTGAAGGAAAAGAGAATGGGTCTTTATCCAAAGACCTTCAGAGAGGATATCAAAAGCCTTTTTAATGAGAATATACATTCTCTGTTGATGACACCTCCCACCGCCACCCTCCTCGTTTTCACAGTCCTTCCCCTTATTTATATGATGAGCATGGCTTTCACCGATTTTTCAAGGGAGGGTGATAAGCTGGTGCTGTTTGACTGGGTCGGCTTTGATAATTTTATTGCTGTTTTCAGCAGAAATTCGGTGGTGGGCCGGCAGTTCTGGAGCGTTCTTCTGTGGACGGTGGTCTGGGCATTTTTTGCAACATTTCTTAATTTCCTTTTCGGAACCTTTGTTGCAATGCTTATAAACCGCCCCGGGATCAGACTTCGGGGTCTTTGGCGGACCATCCTTGCAACGACCATAGCCGTTCCGCAATTCGTTTCCCTTATGGTGGTACGCTCCATGGTTCAGCCTGAGGGTATAATCAACAGAATGCTTCTCAACGGCGGACTTATCGCAGAGCGTCTTCCGTTTCTCACGGAGAGCACCTGGGCAAGGGTACTTGTTATCGTTGTAAATCTGTGGATAGGTATACCTTATACGATCCTTCAGGTAACGGGGGTACTGAACAATATTCCCAAAGAGCAGTATGATGCGGCGAAGGTGGACGGCTGCACTCCATATAAAACCTTTATGAACGTTACCCTGCCTTATATGATGTTTGTACTCACACCTTACCTTATAACACAGTTTACGGGGAATATAAACAATTTCAACGTGATCTATCTTCTGACCCGCGGAGAGCCCGTGACCGTGGGGAACACGGCGGGAGCCACGGATCTTCTCATCACCTGGCTGTACAAGCTTTCCGTGGATCAGCAGAAATACAATCTTGCCGCCGTTATAGGAATACTCACCTTTGCAACTCTTTCTGTGGTGGCTCTCATAACCTACAGAAGCACAGGATCATATAAAAACGAGGAGGGATTCAAATGAGAAGGAAAAGGATGCTTTTCAATATAGCGGCCCATGCTTTTCTTATCATACTGTGTATTATATGGCTCGTTCCCTTTTTCTGGCTCATCATGCAAAGCTTTCGACGGGAGCCCGGGCAATTTATCGATACCTTTTTTCCGAAAAGCTATACCTTTGATAATTATATAAGGCTCTTCACAGAGACAAACGTTATAAATTTTTCCAGGATGTTTGCAAACACCTTTGTTATAGCTGTTTTCACCTGTATCATAAGCACGTTTTTCGTGCTCAGCGTTTCCTATTGCACAAGCCGTCTTAAGTTCCGATTCAGAAGGCCCTATATGAACATGGCGCTTATTTTGAATCTTTTTCCCGGCTTTATGTCTATGATCGCGGTGTATTTCATATTGAAGGCACTGGGGCTTACAGAGGGAAGCATGATCCCCATAGCCTTGATAATAGTGTTTTCCGCAGGGAGCGGAACGCAGTTTTATGTAATGAAGGGGTATATGGATACCATCCCGCGGGCTCTGGACGAGGCTGCCGCTCTTGACGGCTGCTCCCGATGGCAGATATTCACAAGAATAACCCTGCCTCTTTCAAAGCCTATGATAGTATATCAGGTGATAACCTCATTTATGGTGCCTTGGGTGGATTTTATTTTTGCGCGGATAATCGTCAGGGCGGAATCCAGGTATTATACCGTAGCGATAGGGCTTTGGAGTATGCTGGAAAGAGAATATGTGTGGGACTGGTACACCCGATTCTGCGCAGGAGCTGTTCTCATATCCATTCCCATTTCGATATTGTTTATGTTCACGCAAAAGTATTACAGAGAGGCAATGAGCGGAGGTGTTAAGGGGTGACACAGGGCGGACTTTTGAAAAGAAAAGGAAGCGGCGGACATAATAGGGTATCTGCCTCGGCGGCGATCCTTCTTGCAACGGGACTTTTTTCAAGAGCAGTATTGCAAAACGGCTTGCTGTCGCTGAACACCAGAAATGCCGAGGAGCTTTTCCGGCTTTTCGAAGAAAGCAGGGGAGCTATGCAGATCGCCGCAGTCTCCCTTTTAGGGCAGGCAGTCGGCCTTTGCTGCGTGCCCCTTTACGCCTTTTTGCTGTGGGAAAGGGTGAAAAAAGAAAAAAGCTTAAAAGTGGTGGCTTTTAAGCTTTTTTTCCTTGCCTTGTGCGCAGAAATACCATACGATATAGTGATGAGAGGCCGCTTTTTCAGCCGGGAGAGCACAAATCCCCTTTTCGCAGCGACGGTGGCTCTGGTATTTCTGTACCTTATCCGCAAAATGCACCCTGAAGGCTTAAAGGGCGCGTTTTTTAAGGGAGTGATTTTTTTAGCGGCAGTAGCATGGGTGCTTATACTTAAAGTTGACGAGGGAGTGCCCTTTGTGATTATTGCTGCCGCCTTCGGTGCATTTCAGAAGGGCAAGGGTGCAAGCCTTGCACCTGTTGTTGCCTGCGCCGTCTGCACAGCACTTTCCACCTTCTATATCCTGACCCCGCTTTCCCTTATCATTCTTCATTTCTTCGGAAGGAAAGAAGAAGCGGAATGATCAAGGAGCGCAAAAATTTCAAATTACGGTTTGACGTGTGGTTATAGGCTTTCCCGTTCTTTCCTTGAAAGGAAAGAACCAAAGGAACTTTAAGAAAAAACGATATCGAAAAGGCAAAAAGGCCCCTAAAAGAAGACAGGACGGGAAAATG
>SVQJ01000076.1 GCA_015065395.1 Oscillospiraceae bacterium | reverse complement strand
ACCTCGGTAACGAAAACCTTGATTCTGTCTCCTGCGGCAAACTCCTCGCCGGGGATCTGCTCCGCAAGGGGAAGGACCGCCTCGCTTGTGCCTGCGTCGATAACGATATCTCCGGAGGAATCCGCGGTTTTGGAAACGATGGCGGTGATAACTTCCTCTCTCTTCTTCTCGTATTCGCGTATCATGGAAGAACGCTCTGCCTCTCTGATGCCCTGAATGATCACCTGCTTTGCAGACTGGGCACTGAGACGGCCGAACGCCTTGGTCTTGACCTCGGTCTCAACCACGCCGCCGAGCACATTGCGGCGGGAAAGCTTCTTTGCATCCTCAAGAGAGATCTCAGTCTTAGGATCTGTGACCTCCTCAACAACGTTCTTCTGCTCGTATACCTTAACGTCCTTTTTGTTGGGATCGATGACCACGCGAACATTCGCGGTGCCGTACTCCTTCTTGAAGGCGCTGATAAGAGCAGCCTCAACCTTTTCTATCATATATTCCTTCGGAATACCCTTGGTCTTTTCCAGAAGATCCAGGGCGGTGAAGAATTCAGCGTTCATTTTCTCGTTTCCTTTCTAAGCTTTATATAATGTTTATTTACCACTCAAATACGGTGCAGACCTTTGCCACGGCGCTTTTTTCAAGAACGATATCCTCGCCGTCAGCATTTACGGTAACGGTTTTTTCATCAGCGCCGGAAAGAATGCCGACGATCTGCTTTTTGCCGCCCACAGGGGCATAAAGCTTTACCTCAACCTTTTCTCCCATGCATTTTTCAAAATGCTCGGGGCGGGTGAGGATCCTCTCGATACCCGGAGAGGAGACCTCCATCTTATAGGAGACCTCAATGGGATCCGCCTCATCAATGATGGGATCTATCGCGCGGGACATTTTTTCGCAGTCCTCTATATCGATCCCTTCATCCTTATCAATGGTGATACGAAGGATCATATCCGCGCCCTCTTTGACGTATTCCACATCCCAAAGCATATAACCGAGGCCGTCTGCCACAGGCTGGATAAGCGCACGAACGGTGCCTGCAATGTTTTTCTTTTGCTTTTCCACTTTCAAACCATTCCTTTTGAAATCTTTTTTTCATAAAAGAGAGAGTGGGCGAAGACCCACTCTCATACTTTACTCTATATTTTTACCGTACATATTGTATCACACAAAAATCTGTTTTGCAATAGTTTTCACAAAAAATTATTTTATTTATTTACAAAAGTTCCAAAAATTTTAATTCCATTGACAGAAACGCCGTTATATGATATCATTTTCTATATATTGGTGTATTTTGAAAGAGGTGTCACATTGATAGTACTGATTGCCGCACTCGTGATCATAACCCTTATCGGAATAAGATTTTCCCGTTTTCACGAGGATTATATGGGCGTTCCCCAGACCACCGCTATAAAAGGATTTTTTGCGGTAGTTATTCTTTTCAGCCACATGGCAAGCTATCTTAACATGACCGAGACCTTTCAGGACAGGCTTTTCGCTTCCGTGATGTGGTCTATCGGCCAGCTTATGGTGACCCTTTTCTTTTTCTACTCAGGCTTTGGCATTATGGAGTCTTACCGTAAAAAGGGTACCTCTTATTACCGCTCCTTTATAAGGACGCGCCTTCTGAAAGTACTTTTGCACTTTGACCTTGCAGTGCTCCTTTTTGCCGTTGTCAACCTCATTCTGAAAATAGATTACCCCGTCAGTCAGTACATAACCTGCTGGTTTGCATGGGACAGTATAGGAAACTCCAACTGGTTCATCTTCGACACGCTCATGTTCTATCTTATCACCTTCACAGCAATGATGATATCAGAGGAAACGAAGATCCCCCCTAAGCTTTTCTGCTCCGTCATCACAGTCCTCTGCGTACTGCTGTGGGGCGTGCTTGAATGGACGAAGGGTGAGCCTATGGCATACTGGTACAACACTATTCTCTGCTTCCCCCTCGGCCTTTGGTACTCCGAATTTAAGAAAAGCATCGATTCCCTCGCAAGAAAATGGCCCCTCTGGATCGCAGGCCTTTTCTTAATCGGCGCAGTATTCGCCGTTCTCCATGCCAAAAAGACCACCAATGCCTTCTGCCTGTGTGCACCCGTCTTCTGCCTGCTTATCACATGGATAACAATGAAGATCCGATTCAACAATAAGGTGCTTTTGTGGCTTGGTAAATATTCATTTTCCATCTATATAATCCAGCGCATCCCCATGATCATTCTCAAGCATTTCGGCCTTGTAAGCAATAATATTCTCTTCAGTGCTTTATCGGTCATCACAGTATTCCCCTTGGCATTCGCATTCCAGAAGCTTCTGGATGTCAGCGACCGACTGCTTTTCAAGAAAAAATAACAAAAATGCAAAAACGGTGACTTTTTAAAAAGCTCTGCAAAAAAATCAAAGTATGGTTTTTGCTAAAGCTTGTAAGGCAAAAGGCGCCGCAGGTGCCATAATCTAAAAAGACAGAATGGAAAAAATGAGCTCGTTCATTTTTTCCATTCTGTCTTTTTTCAGGGCCTTTTTGCCTTTTCAATATCGTTGTCTTCTTAAAGTTCCTTTGGTTCTTTCCTTGAAAGGAAAGAACCACCCCCAGAGGAATAAAATTTTACTCAACCGTTCTGTCATAAACAATAAAGCTGTAGAAGAAGGGACGGCTCACGTTGCTTGCGGTCACCACCGCATAGCCGCATTCGCCGAAGGAAAGAAGCGGTGCTTCGCTTACATCCGCCACAGCACTGTCAGAGGAAGAATATTCCGTTACCGACACCGCTGTTACAAGAGTAAACTCCTCTCCCTTTTCAAAAAGCTGGGGAATTCCCGCACTGCGGTCTCTTCCTTCGCCCTCACCGAAAACGCAAAGCACGAATGCCGCCGTCTCTCCGCCCCTTTCGTATCCAATAAGGGTAACTCCCTTTTTCAAAGCCGCGATCTCACCATTTTCATTTACCGTAGCAACGCTGCCCTTGGAGGATGCATAAATATCCGCCCCGAGAGCCTCATCCAAAGCAGAAAGGCTTTCCCCTTCCTTTGCAAAAAGATGCCCGGAAACGCTCACCGAAGAAAAATCGATGCCCTCCTCAGCCTCGCTGGTCGAATCATCAACGGTTGTCATTTCAGCTTCGTTTTTCATCTCTTCATCGTTTGCCTTACCTGCACCGCCACTTGCGCAGGACACGAGAAGCGCAAGCAAAGCCACCATAACAAAAAGCAATCTTATCCTGTTCATATTTACCTCACATTCCAAGCATCTCGCGAAGCTTTTCTTCGCTGATGACCTCAATTCCAAGCTCATTTGCCCGATCAAGCTTTGAGCCTGCCGCCTCCCCTGCAACCACATAGGAGGTCTTTTTGGAAACACTGCCTGCAACCTTTGCTCCTTTTTCTTTAAGAAGCTGTGTTGCCTCGCTTCGGGTAAAGCCCTGAAGCGTTCCCGTGAGAACAAAGGTCATTCCGGAAAGAACAGTTCCCCGCTCCTTCTTCTCCTCCTCTGTGATTATTCCCAGAGAAGCCAGTTTATCCACCAAAGCACGGGTCTCGGGAAGGGCAAAGAAGGAAACGAGGGTATCAGCCATAATATCACCCACATCACTAACGCAAAGGAAATCCTCCTTAGACGCATCAAACATAGGATATATTCCGCCGAAATGGGCGCATATATCCTCGCTGGCCGCCTCTCCTATGTGACGCACTCCGAGAGCAAAGAGAAGTCGGGATGCTCCGCGCTGCTTTGATCTTTCGATGGATGCAAGGAGATTATCCGCAGAAAGCTCACCCATACCGGGCAGAGATGCAATATCCTCCCTTTTGAGAGTATACAGATCGGAAACATCCCTTATCAGCGAGTTTTCCATAAAAAGCTTAACGGTTTTCGGTCCCATGCCCTCAATATTCATAGCATTCTTGGATGCAAAATGAGTGATGCGCCGTTCAAGCTGTGCAGGACAGGCAGAATTTATGCAGCGGATAGCTCCCTCCTCCTTTTCCTCGCCGTCATCGGCAAGGCTGTCAAACACAAGCCTTCCTCCGCAGGAAGGGCAGGCATCGGGAAACGCGAAAACAGTCTCGCTTCCGTCCCTTTTTTCCGCAAGAGATCGTACCACCTCGGGAATTATATCTCCGGCCTTTCTGATGATGACCGTATCACCTATCCGTATATCTCTCTCCCTTATGATATCAATATTGTGAAGAGTTGCTCTCTGCACCGTGGTTCCGGCAAGGCGCACGGGCGAAAGCTCCGCCGTGGGCGTGAGAACTCCCGTCCTTCCAACCTGGACCGTAATATCAAGAAGCTTAGTTTCCTTCTCCTCAGGAGGATATTTATACGCAACCGCCCATTTCGGCGTGCTGGTGTTCTCGCCCAAAAGCTCTCTCTGTCGGAGAGAATCCACCTTTATGACCGCACCGTCTATATCGTTCGGCAGGCTTGAGCGGCGCTCTCCCAGAGAACTCACCGCAGAAAGTATCTCGTTTATATCATCGGTAACACTGAGAAGAGGGATGGCAGGAAAGCCCAGCTGTGCTATACGCTCGATGGTCTCGCTGTGGGTCTTCGGAAGAACGCCGTCCTCATAAAGATCACCTATCTGGTGGTTGAAAACAAAAATATCAAGGCCTCTCCTGGCGGTAACCGTGCTGTCCAGCTGACGCAGACTTCCTGCCGCGGCATTTCTCGGGTTTGCCCACAGCTTTTCCCCCGCCTCTTCCTTTTCGGCATTCAGGCGCTCAAACTCGCTTTTCGGCATATAGACCTCGCCGCGCACCGTAACGGAAAGAGGAAACGGAAGCCTTTTGGGTATAGACTTAACGGTCATAAGATTGGCCGTAACATCCTCACCCTCCTCACCGCCGCCACGGGTGGCGCCTAAAACAAGCTCACCCATCTCATAGGTAAGACCTACGGAAAGTCCGTCAATTTTCGGCTCAACGGTAAAGAAGACCCGATTTTCCCCCATTTCCGAAAGAGCGGCTTTGGTTTTTTCTACAAACGCCGAAATCTCTTCAAATGAAAAAACGTCGGAAAGAGATCCCATTTTAACGGGATGGCGAACCTTTTTGAATTTTTCATCAGCTCTGCCGCCGACGCGGTGAGTGGGAGATGCTCCTTCATCAAGCTCGGGAAAAAGAGCCTCAAGCTCTCCAAGCTCACGGAACATCATGTCGTATTCATAATCGGAGATCAAGGGAGAATCATTTTCATAGTAAAGCTTTGAGTGATAAGCTATCGCTTCTCTCAGATCCTTGATCCTTTTTTCTGCATCGTTTCTGTTCATTGTTCTCTCCGTGAAAAAGTATACTGTTATTATACCATTTCCGTCTGCGATTTACAAGTAGTGATAAGCTCGTTACATAACAGAACCCGCTAAAAATATTTTCAACAGATAACGGTTTATATGGGAGATAAAAGGTATTTTCTCGTTCTTTCCTTGAAAGGAAAGAACCAAAGGAACTTTACTAAGGCAAAGAAACCGAAAAGACAAAAAGACCCTAAAAAGAAGGAATAAGGGGAAAATGAACGAGCTCATTTTCCCCTTATTCCTTCTTTTTAGGTTACGGCACCTGCGGTGCCCAAGCCAAAGCAGATTTCTGCTTTGGCGACGCCTTTTGCCTTGCAAACTTCAGCAAGACCCATTCTTAAAGTTTTTTGCAGAGCTTTTTTTCAAAAAAGCGACCGTTTCTCTTCTGCAAACCGTAATTTGATGTTCTCTTTAACGTAGAGGAGCGGTTGGCGCTCCCGAAAGCAAACAATTAGATATTGAATATCTGATAAGCAAAAGAGATTATTACAATATGATTTCCCGCCGGCAAAGGCATAAAAAACTGACAAAAGCGAAAGCTTGCCATTGTCAGTTTTTTATCAAATAACTTTTATCAGCCTTCAAGGGAATAAATGACCTCATCAAATTTTTCTACCGAGTATTTTTCCAAAAGACTCTTTTCATATTCCGAATATTTTTCGTAAACAAGGGTGTCCCTTACGTCCTTTTCCCATTTTACATCGTTATCGCCAACAAAATAAACTATGTAGAAATATCCTGTAGTAGAGAATATCCTTGTATCGCCTGCAGCAATTTCATCACTGTAAAGCCAATCCGTAAGTCCATCGGGAAGCGCAGGATCGGACTTGTGAATTCCCTCAAGAAGACCTCCCAAGACGTTGGAGCTGTTATCATGGCTTTCCTGCTTTGCAAGAGTTGCAAATGAATCCTCGGTCGCCTCTCCGCTTTTCCACTGCTCATAGATCTGATTCGTACGCTCCTCAGCCTTGTCAAGAGAGCTGTATTTATCGATATCGGTAGCAATGATCCTTATATTCTTGGTCACATCAGTATGCAGATAAGGGGTCTTTGTGAGAAGGAACACCTTATAGGTACCGTCCACCTCATCGAAATCACAGAATGTAGCGTTTTCCTTTGCCTCATCACCGTATGCCCACTCAAAGAAATCGTTATACTGCCTGTAATAGGCATATTTGAATACGCAATCTTCAATATTCTGCTTGTCCTCTTCAAGCTCCAGAGTATTCTTCATATAATCAAGAATATACTCTCTGAAGTCCCCCGAATCGGTGATCTTCGCCAAAGCCTCGGCAGCTGCCTTTGCACCGGCGTCCTTGTCTTCATCAAAGGTATATGTTATATAATCCACGCTGCAGAATGAAGTTTTATTTTCCTCAGCATACTTCGCCATTTCCTCATGGGTAAAGCTGTAGCCTGAAACGATATGATTATAAAGCTTGAAGCCGAGCGCTTCCTTTTTCATATAGTCCCGAAGAACAGAAGCATCAACGTCGGAATTAAAAAGCAGGGAAAGATATTCGCTTTCTGTAAATCCGTAATCATTGGCGAAAGTCGTATATGACTGAACTGCCTTTTCAACCTCGGAAAGATCTTCGTCTGAAAGCTCGATCCCCAGAGCCTTCGCTTCTTCGCAATAGCAAAGGATGGTAGACATATAGTCGGTGGTCATATTAGCAAAATAATCGAACCAGGTAACATCCTTGCCTGTTTCTTCGTCCTTATAATATACCTGATCCTTCAAGGTCTTTGCAGTATCGATATTGTAAACATCAATGCTTTCGGAATCGGTATAACGGAAATCATTATAGTTCTGATGGAAAGCATAAGAAACCTCGGCTCTTGAAAAGCTGAAGTTTTCAGTTTTCAACGCCGTATCTACTGCCACATAAACCGTGGCAAGATCATCATCCTTCTCATCTTTTTCTTTACCCGGCTTTGATACGCAGGAGCATAATCCTGCAACCGTAAGTGACACAGTTAAGATAAGGGCAAGGGCTTTTTTCATAGATCCTCCGTTAGGCGCATTGATCCTTGCATTGCAAAGAAAAGCGCTGTTGCTTTACATAATAATTCAATTATTTTTGCAGATATCACTGCACGTCAGCAAATCGTGATTATTATACAATAATTCTTTTCTTTTTTCAACACCGTTTTGCAATGTTTACAAATTGTTATAACACATAAATCG
Organism: Oscillospiraceae bacterium; assembly: GCA_015065395.1. GTDB lineage: Bacteria > Bacillota > Clostridia > Oscillospirales > CAG-272 > Avispirillum. The sequence goes on along the minus strand of SVQJ01000076.1, from coordinate 370 downwards.
CAAAAAACATTGACATACAAAAAAACCTTAGGTATAATTCATTTGACCCCCCCTGAAAGGAACGGAAAAGCACATGACAGTAAATGAAATGCTTGCGGATATTAAGAGCCGCAGAAAGAAAAAGGTTATCCTCGATACTGATACGTATAACGAGATCGATGACCAGTACGCCCTTGCATACTGCTACCTGGCAGACAGCATCGATCTTGTAGCAGTTACAGCCGCCCCCTTTGAAAACGGCAACAGCAACGGCTTTGAGGACGGTATGGAGAAAAGCTACGCCGAAGCAAAGAAGGTACTGGAGCTTATAGATCCGGACTACAACACTCCTGTATATGAAGGAAGCCGTAACGTTATCGAAAAAACAGGC
>SVQJ01000075.1 GCA_015065395.1 Oscillospiraceae bacterium | reverse complement strand
GGTATTGGTAAGACCGTGGAACTTCTCGGGGAGAACCTGCAGGCTCTTTGAAAGAAGGGTTACCTTCTCTGCATGGATCGAGATCTCTCCGGTCTTGGTTTTGAAAACAGTTCCGCAAATTCCCACAAGGTCGCCGATATCCAGCTTTTTGAATGCCTTATATTCCTCTTCGCCCAGGCTGTCTCTCGCTACGTATGACTGGATATTTCCGGGTCTGTCCTGCACGTTGCAGAAGGACGCCTTACCCATAACTCTTTTGGACATAAGACGGCCTGCCACGGTTACGGTCTTACCGTCCAGCTCTTCAAAATTATTCTTTACGTCCGTGCTATGGTGGGTGACATCAAATTTGGTGATAACGAAGGGATCGTTTCCCTCTGCCTGCAAGGCCGCCAGCTTTTCACGTCTGATACGGACCTGCTCTGAAAGATCCACCTGAGGCGCTGTATTATTCTCTGCCATTTTCTGCTTCCTTTCGGTATATCAGTTCTTCTTTGCTCTTTCTACGGAAAGGACCTCGATCTTAACCTCACCGCAGGGTGCTGTATAGGTTACGATATCGCCTGCCTTAGAGCCCACGAGCGCCGCACCCAGGGGGCTGCGGTCTGTTATCATATTGAGGGCAGCATTTACCTCATTGGAGCCTACGATGGTGTACTCGCAATCCTCATCAAAGGTAATATCGTGCACCCTTACAAGGCTTCCGATGCTCACAACGCCAACCTTGAAATCGGACTCATCGATGATCTTAGCGTGCTTGATAAGCTCCTCTACCTCTGCTATGCGGGCATAGCACTTAGCCTGTGCATCTCTTGCCTCATCGTACTCAGAGTTCTCGGAAAGGTCGCCGTGGCTTCTTGCCTCTGCCAGCTGTACCTTGATCTCGGGAACGCGAACGTCCTTAAGATATGCAAGCTCATCTACAAGCTGCTGGAAACCTTCTTTTGTATAAAGTGTGAAATTCATTTCTTCCATATCTGAAATCCTTTCGTGATTGAATTACTTTTTATTAAGAGCCTCATAAGCGGCTGCAAGCTGGGTATCTTCCTCATCGGACATTGTATAAAAATGCTTCTCAGCTTCCTCTGAAAGCTTTGCCTCGACATCGGGCATCACGCCCACCCCGTCAAAATTATCGGAGAAGGGAGGACAGTAATAACGATAGGTATATTTGAATCCTGTTCCGTCCTCAAAAGCGCGTATGGTCTGCATGCTTCCCTTACCGAAGGTTTTTTCACCGACAAGAACTGCCTTTTCATAATCCTTAAGGCAGGAAGAGAAAAGCTCCGCCGCGCTTGCCGTGCCTCCGTTCATAAGCACTGCCATGGGGATATTCGTTTCCTCTTTATCAGAGGTATATTCAACCTTTTCGTTACCGTCCTTATCCACGGTCCTTATAACGGGACCCTCTCCCACCAGCATATCAAGAACCGTACAAACAGAGTTAAGCTCTCCTCCCGGATTATATCTCAGGTCAAAGATGATGCCCTTTACGCCTTCATCCTTAAGAGCGCTGAGGGCTTTTTCAAACTGCTCGGGAGTTTTTGCATCAAAGGAGCTGATGGTGATGATACCAATGCTTTCATCCGCAGAATACAGCTCATAGTCCACGGTATACTCGGTTATATACCCTCTCTCGATGGAGAAATCAACGCTTTCACTGTAATCCTCTCCCCGATGGACGGTGAATTTTGCGACGGTGCCCGCCTCGCCCTGCAGGGCGGTGAGCGACAAGGTATGGCCAAGCTCGGCAACGCTTACCGTTTCTCCCTCGCTGTTGACTATATGAGTAATAAGGTCGCCGGGTCTGACTCCGGCCTCATAGGCAGGAGTATCGGGAAAAACAGCAAGGATCTGAAGGGCGTTATATTCCGTATTATAGGTGACGTTTATACCGATACCCTGAGTACGGGCATTGGTATCGTCCATAAGCATTGCAAATTCTTCCTTATCGAAATACTCAGCGTATCTGTCTCCAAGACCGTACATATATCCTTTGAGAAGTGCTGTTTCCATCTCCTCCTCGTCCATTTCATAAAGAAACTCCCGATTCAGAAGGGATGATATCTGCTGAAGCTTCATTACAGCCGAATTCATAGGACTTCCCTCTTCGATGCCGTTCTTCTTCAGCAAGAGACTGTACTGCTGAGAGAGCACGAGAAAGGTTGCCATAAAAACTGCCAGAGCAACAAAGACACAGGCGGCAACACAGGTTGCCACAGACACCGTAGGCGGCCTTTTCAGCTTCTCCCCGGGTTCTTCAAAAATGTTCTCCTCCTTGGGAGTTTCATTTTCCGACATACTTATACCTTTCCTTGTTTGCTAAATTATTCAGCAGCCTGCTGCCATATAATTCAACGCGTTCTGCTTAACGCCGTTCACTCTGAACTCGAAATGCAGATGCACGCCTGTGGAAAATCCGGTGCTTCCCGCATAGCTGATGGTCTGACCCTTTGTTACGGTCTGACCTGCGCTGACCGCAAGGCTTGAGCAATGTGCGTAGAGGGTAGATTTTCCGCCGCCGTGGTCGATAAGCACGTAATAGCCGTAGCTGTAATGGTATTCCGCTTTAACCACGGTTCCGCTGTTTGACGCATAAATGGGGCAACCGTAGCCGATCTGAGCAACGTCCACGGCATAGTGAGGTGCGCCGTTGGGGTCCTTGCCGCCGAAATGGCAGGAGATATATCCCTTGCCCCAGGGCAGGGGCCACTGATATTCTCCGGTTGCAGGCTGAGGGTTGCTGTTCTGGGCTGCAAGAGATTTAAGAAGCGCCTCAAGCTCTGCATCAAGGGCAGCCTCAGCCGCCTTTGCCTTTTCGTATTCCTTACGGTACTTAGTTTCCTCAGATTTGAGAGAGCTTATATAATTTTCCGCCTGGGAAGCCAAGCGCTCGCTCTCTGCCTTATCCGCTTCGAGGGATTTCTTTGTCAGCTCCTGAAGCTCCTTAGATTCCAAAAGATCTGCTTTCTTATCCTCAAGCTCGATCTTTTGGGTCTCGTACTGCTTTTTCAGAGACTTATCGTATCTGACAAGGGCATTGACCCTTTCCATTCTGGAAAGGAAATCTCCGATATCCTCCGCTCCGATGAGTATTGAAAAATAATCGGAATTGCCTGCCTCGTGGTTCGCTCTCAGGCGCTCCACCAGCTTTTCGCTGGTTTGTTTTATATTAGCCTCGCATTCAACGATCTCCTGCTCCGTTTTTTCGATCTCCTTATCAAGCTCTGCAATGAGCTTATCTGCGGCATCGATCTTCGCATTTACCGTTATTACAAGGTAATCAAGTGTTTCCTTATACTCCTGGGTTGCCTTTTCCTCGGCACTCAGGGCGTTTATTTTATTGAGATACTCCTTTTGCTTCTGCTCAAGGGCGGCTATCTCATTTTCATATTTCTGAACATCTGCATTTGCAGCTTTTACCACTGTAGGACGTTTAAGGGGACAGACAAGGAGCACTCCAAATGCCATCAACAATGCAAGGAACGCAGACACTGTCCTTTTTATACCGTTCTTTAGTGAAACCTTCATACATTTGCTCCTTTCACGGGTCTTTTACAAAGCTTATGATTTCAGGTACTTTCTGAGGGACATTACGCTTCCGATGATACCTGTAAATATACCTACGCAAACAAAGCCTATGGCCATGGGAAGGACCACCTTGCCTGTGCTGATAATGTATATGAACTCCACATCGCCCAGGGCGTTTGATCCGATATAATTATACAGGAAAAACTCTATTCCGAAGGCAAACAAGCTTGCGATGACGCCGATTATAACACCTTCGCAAAGGAAGGGCATGGTTATGAACGTGTTTGTTGCACCCACATAACGCATGACCGTTATCTCATGTCTTCTTGCGTATACGGAAAGCTTGATCGTATTTATGATAACGAAAATGCTGACGATGAACAGCATCACCAAAAACCATGAGAACACGAGCATGATTCCGCTCTTGAAGCCATCGACGGATTTAGCAACCTGGAATGCGCTGTTCAGCTTACGCACGCCTGTAATATTATACAGGTCTTTTTCCAGATTATTCACCTTTGTTTCGTCCGGATCCTCGTAGGTTACCTCAAAGGAATCACAGAAGGGGTTTTTCTCAGCGGTTATATCGTCGTAATATTCGCCGCCGCTCTGCTCCTTCATCACTTCGAGAGATTCTTCTTTGGTGATGTGCTCACAGTTTGCAACATTGGGAAGCTTATTTATCTCTTTTTCGATCTCCTTTACCTGCTCCTCATCCGCATCATACTCACAATAGACCATGATAACATTGAGCTTTGCAATATTGCCAAGGTTTTCGTTAATATTTGCAACGAGAAGAGCAAAGGCACCGAGAACAACGAGACAGCTCATAAGCACGGCAACGGACGCAAAGGACATTACGCCGTTTCTCCAGAAGCTCTGGAACGCCTGCTTTAAGAAAAAGCGTGTGGAATATCTGTTTTTCATTTGAACATACCTCCCACTCTGTCCTCAACTATTTTTCCGTCAGAGAGAATAACAACTCTCTGCTTATAATAGTCTACGAGGTTCTTTTCATGGGTTACCACGATAACGGTCTTACCAAGCTTATTGATCTTCATAAGCAGGTTCATGATCTCGATACTCATTCTGGGGTCGATATTACCCGTAGGCTCGTCCGCAATAATGATCTTGGGATTATTTGCAAGGGCACGGGCAAGAGCCACTCTCTGCTGCTCACCGCCGGAAAGCTCTCTGGGGAAGCAGGTCATTTTATCTGCAAGGTTCACCGTTGTTAGGATAGCGGGAACGCGGCGCTTTATCATAGAGCGGGGTGTTCCCACCACCTGCATGGCGAACGCCACGTTTTCATAAACGGTCTTCGAGGGAAAAAGTCTGAAATCCTGGAAAACAACGCCAAGCTCACGTCTGTAAAAGGGGATCTCTCGGTTTTTGATCTTGGAAAGATTATAGCCGCTGACCACGAGAGAACCTGAGCTTGCCACCTCCTCGCGAAGAAGAAGCTTCATCATCGTTGTCTTTCCGGCTCCGGAATGACCCACGATAAACACGAACTCTCCGTCATCAACATGAAGATCCACACCGTCAAGGGCACTGGTGCCGTTGGGATATGACTTCTTTACATTTTTGAAATCGATCATAAATAATCAGCCTTTCAGAAGTTTATACAATCAATACTTGGAGGGTTTTGTGGAAAGATATCTCTTGACCATAAGTGCTACCTTAAAGGTGATAGCATGGTCAAATTCACGAAGATCAAGCCCTGTAAGCTTGCGGATCTTTTCAAGTCTGTATACCAGGGTATTTCTATGTACGAAAAGCTTTCTTGAGGTTTCGGAAACGTTGAGGTTGTTTTCAAAGAAGCACTGGATGGTGAGAAGGGTCTCTCGGTCAAGATTATCGAGAGAGCCGTCCTTGAACACCTCCTGGAGGAACATCTCGCAAAGAGTTGTGGGAAGCTGATAGATAAGTCTGCCAATGCCGAGATTCTCATAGGAGATGATGTTCTTCTCCGTATCGAACACCTTTCCTACTTCAAGAGCCACCTGAGCCTCCTTATAGGAACGGGCAAGCTCCTTGATATTCTCAACGACGGTACCGATACCTATAGTGACCTTAGCATAAAACTCGGAATTGAGGGTATCTGCGATGGTCTTTGCCATTTTCTCGATCTTCTTCGTATCGCTGCCCTGTGCAAGCTCCTTAACAAGAACGATATCGTGCTCGCCTACGCTGATAACGTAGTCCTTAGCCTTATCGGGAAAGAGATTCTGAACCGCATCAAAGGGAAGAACGTCTGTCTTTGTGAGGAATTTGATAAGGAACACAACTCTGGGCTCCTCTGTGTTGAAGCGGAGCTCCTTGGACTTGATATATATATCGCTGGGAAGAATATTATCAAGGATGATATTCTTTACGAAGGAATTTCTGTCATACTTTTCATCATAAAGATTCTTGATATTTGCAAGAGATATCGCAAGAAGGGATGCCATTTTTTCCGCAAGCTTATCCTCTCCTTCAACAAAAGCCGCATACTCCCACTTGGTGCCGCCGTTAATGGGACAGTAGGTATAACCTCCCGCAGTTACAAAAGAGGAGGAATAAGCAAGCTCATCCTTTGCCTCCTGGCGTGTTTCTCCGATCTTAACGAGTTCACTGCAAGCAATGATAGCCCCCGTCTCATCGATAACGCCTATTGTGCGATCAACTGTATCTGTCATCTGATGGATTATACCCTGGAACAAACGATTTGCCATAAAACCATGTCTCCTTATGTAAATTAGTAATATAATTAATGTTGTGCAACCTGTATTATATTTTACACTATAATTTGTCAATTTTCAATAGGGTTTTCACATTTTATTATAAAACCCTTAAGTTTTTTTGTGAAATCTTATAGTTTCGCCTGAAATTCGAAGAAAATTTGCCCAAACGAATGTTTATTTCAGCTCCAACGCATAAGAAACGCAGGCAAGAACGAAGGATGAAGCCGTCTCCGTTCTCAGAATTCTTTTTCCAAGCCCCGTGCTTACGAGACCGGCATCCTTTGCCATTTGTGCTTCCTTAACCGAAAAGCCGCCCTCGCTTCCTATCACCACAGCCACGGTGCTGTCCCTTTTTGCACCTTCAAGGGTCTCGGGAAGAGTGTTCATGCTTTCAGCCTCATAGCAGAAAACGGAAACGTCTGCTCCGCCTGCCGCCGAAAGCATTTCATCAAAGGTGAGCATGGGGGATATCTTCGGAACGATGCCTCTTCCGCACTGCTTTGCCGCCTCCTCCGCTATCCTCTGCCAGCGGACGATCTTTTTTTCACATTCCTTCTTATTTAATCTGACAACGCACCGCTGGGAAATAAAGGGCACGATCTCCGAGGCGCCGCACTCCACGGCCTTCTGAACAACGGTATCGAATTTATCTCCCTTTATAAGTGCCTGATAGAGCACTGCCTTATACGGCGGCTCCGTATCGCACGCTCTTTCCGATTCAACCAAAAGAAGGACGCTCTCCCCCGTGGAGACGACGGTGCAATCATATTCCCTTCTTGCCATATCGCAGACGCAAACAGCCTCGCCCTGCTTCATTCTCAGGCTTTTGGTTATATGAAGCGCATCATCTCCCATTATCAGCACGGTTTTTGAGCCGTCATCACGCACACCTATCTGGGACGCTGTTACAAAAAATCTGGGCATATCATTCTCCTTACACCGATTCTAACTTTTTTATTATACACTATTTATGCGGATTTGTCAAATATTTGACTTTTTCGCCCCAAAATCAGCCTCTTTTTTGTGCTTTTTTCTTTTTTGAAATTTTTTTCAACTTTTTTTCAAAAAGGTATTGCATTTTCAAAAATGCCGTGATATAATACAAAGGCTGACGGCCCGTTGGTCAAGCGGCTAAGACATCGCCCTCTCACGGCGAAAACATGGGTTCGATTCCCGTACGGGTCACCAACAAAAAAGCCACTTTTGTCTACCAGACAAAAGTGGCTTTTTTTGAACTAAGTGTTCCGCTTACTCGGAACGTGAAGTATCCTTCTGACGTGAAGCGCACTTCGTGCGTGAAGTGTGCCTTCGGCACGATATACGGAACACTTAACTTCACTTTGCGCCAATGGCGCAATACTTCACTATTCCGCAAGGCATAACTTCACTGCGGCCTGCCGCAACTTCACTAATTATTGAAATCTAACAAATTTGATGGTATGATTTATACGAAACGGAGGTGCTATTATGTCAGAAAGTAAATTGCGTACTCAATCCATGGATTTTGCGGTATCCATTATCAACCTTGTCAAACACCTGAAAGAAAAACGGGAATCCATTGTTTCCAATCAAATCGGCAGAAGTGGTACTTCTATCGGTG
>SVQJ01000074.1 GCA_015065395.1 Oscillospiraceae bacterium | reverse complement strand
AGCCAAATACTCACAAAGCTCGGCGGATATGACGATCTTTTAGCTAAATACTCCGACCTTGCAAGGGGGATCGAAAAGGGACTTGAGCAGCACGCGATCGTTTCCAACGAAAGCGGTGAAAGAAGGATCGTTCACGGCTGGGGAGATAAGATCTCCTACAAGGTCGGCTCCTTCTCCGACCCCGACGGTGCTGCACGATACAGTCTTACCGCAAACTCCTTCTGGGCTATCACCAAATTCCTTCACCGCGATCCATCTCTTAAGTCATCCATTATGGATTGTATGGACGCCGTTTCCTCCAAATACGGTCTCAAAACCTTTGATGTTCCCTTCCCCAACGGTACAAAGGGCGTGGGACGAATAGCAAATATCGTTCCCGGAACATACGAGAACAGCTGTGCCTACGCTCACGGAAGCCTTTTCGGCACGATGGCTCTATTTGAAATGGGTGAAAGCAAGCGTGCATGGGAGGAGATAGAAAAAACAGCGGTCATCACTCATGACAACTGCACCATGTCTTCATTCGTTATGCCTAACTCTTATTGCGAAAACGCAGATTTTGGTATGGACGGAGAATCCATGGGTGACTGGCATACCGGCTCCGGCGCGGTTCTTGTTAAAGAAACCATCCGTTACGGCTTCGGTATATATCCCGATCTTTTCGGCCTCCGTATACAGACGCCTGCTTATTTCCCGGCAAAGAGCGGAGAAATAACAATAAATGTCAAGGATTCAAAGGTAAAGCTTTCCTACGAAAACACCGGCAAGGGAGAGCGCCGCGTAGAGATAACAGGAGCTTGCGGATATACCGAAGAATTTGACAACCTCATGGGTATCCCAACATTCTATATCCCTGCCGATAAGATGGGCAAGGAGATAACCATTAAAGTTCGTGACTGATTCTATCCAATTTAATAAAGGGTCGTTTTTTGAAAAAAGCTCATAAATAAACTGTAAGTATTGGTTTAGCTAAAGCTTGCAAGACAACTGCCGACTCTGAAGCAGAGCTCTGCTTCGGAGTCGGCACCGCAGATGCCATAAACAAAAAAGGGGAAAGAGCACAAAAATGAGCGAGATCATTTTTGTGCTCTTTCCCTTTTTTGGGCCTTTTTGTCTTTTCGCGATCTTCGTCTTATTAAAGCTCCGTTGGTTTTTTTCTTTCAAGGAAAGAACCGAAAAATCCTTCAATATCTTCAATAACAGCTATCTTTTAACAGAATTAAACCAGGGGCGCTCAGACGGGCGGCGCACCTTTCTTTTCTTCATTTTCGTTCTTGCTATACACAAGGGAAACACCTTTTGAGCGCCGTTTTCCTTGAGAATGGTCGCAACACTGTTAACGGTTGACCCGGTTGTTATGACATCATCCACAACAACATAATTTCCCTCCGGCTTAAAGCTCTTCTTCAGTCGGTAGGATTTGGCGGCATTGATCCTTCTTTCTCTTGCGCCGAGACTTTTTTGCGTTCTCTTTCCGATATTATCGAAGGCATGACTGACCTCCATTCCCGTGTAATGTGAGATCATTTCTGCCAGATCCTTTGCCTGGTCAAAGCCGTACTTCTTCAAGCTGCTTTTACTTCTCGGTGGATAAGTTATCTTCCAATCCTCCACCCTTTCTTTAGCAAGGGCAAAAGTGCGCAATATCTCATGGGAAAGCTCTCTGCCCGCCGAGCGAACACATGTACGATCGGAGCTTTTCTTAACACGGAACACGTATTTTCGCACAAACAGGTCGTGCTCCTCTGTTGAGCCGAACTTTCCGTAAAAGGAAAGAGCCGAAAGCTTGCGTTCTCCCAGAATATCCGTATTCACAAGCGCCAACGGTCTGCATTTACAGGCTCTTGCCGTTCTTTGGCAAACAGGGCACCTTTTTCCCCGAGCACTGCTCCATATAGCAAGGCATTCGGGACAAAGCTCGCCACCGTTAAGCAAAACATCCTTGCAAACTATGCATTTCGGCACACATACCAGCTTCAAAAACCATGAAGCAAAGCGTGAAAGCAGATCCAAAATCAAAAAGCTTCGCTTTTCAGTATTTTTCACAATCAGCTTTCCTCAGAAAGTAACCGACAAAGACCTGTATGTCGGGTAGTATGCATATTATTCTCAACCATCGTCTCCAAGACCTCCGCCTTACCCACAAGGACCACCATTTTTGAGGCACGGGTGACCGCGGTATATAAGAGATTTCTCGTCAGAAGCATGGGAGCACATCTGTACAATGGGATAATAACAACAGGATATTCGCTTCCTTGACTTTTATGTACGGTAATAGCGTATGCGTGCTCGATCTCATCAAGTGCAGAAAAATCATAGGTGCTTTCTCTTCCGTCAAAATCCATAACACAGGCCTCAGAGCTGCGGGACACGGAAAGAACACTTCCTATATCACCATTGAAAACACCGTAGCCCTCTACGCCGTCCTTCTCCCAGAGAATATCGTAATTATTCTTTGTTTGCATAATTCTGTCTCCCTCGCGAATACATATCCCGTGGGAGAACTGCTGTGCTTTTTCGGGCGAAGGTGGATTTTGGGTGCTTTGCAGCAGCACGTTCAAGCTCTCCGTGCCGCACATTCCCTTTCTTGAGGGAGTTATGACCTGAATATTTCCTTTGATCCTTTCGCCGTAGGCTTTGGGCAGGCGATTATTTATAAGATCAGAAACCGTTGCCGCGATAGCTTCATCCGTTCGTCTGGGAAGGAAGAAAAAGTCCTTTGCTCTGTTATCAATGAGAGGCATTTTCCCTTCATTGATCAAGTGAGCATTTGTTATTATACGGCTTTCCTCTGCCTGACGAAACACCTCGGAAAGACAAACGGTGCAAAAAACTTCGGAATCAATAATATCGGAAAGAACATTTCCCGCTCCCACTGAAGGAAGCTGATCTCTGTCTCCTATGAAAATAAGCCTTGTCCCCGGCTTTATTGCTTTAAGAAGAGCCTCGAGCAGAAGGATATCAAGCATAGATGACTCATCAACGATTATAACATCCTCATCAAGATAACAGCTCTGATTTCGTAAAAAACGGGGTTCCTTATCCTCACTGTGCTCCATTTCCAGAAGGCGGTGAACTGTTTTTGCTTCACTTCCCGAAGCTTCGCTCACCCTTTTCGCGGCTCTGCCGGTAGGTGCAGCCAAAGCCACATCAAGACCTATTGCATCAAAAATTGAAAGAAGCCCCTTTATAACCGTAGTTTTTCCCGTACCCGGACCTCCGGTCAGGATCATAACGCCTCCACCGAGGGCGGCAGCTATTGCTTCTCTCTGCAGCTTTGCATACTTTATTCCGGAAAAGGCCTCTGCTTTATCAATTAATATATCTATATCGCCGCTGTTAATACGAGGACAGGTGCGCTGGGTAGCCTTCAGCTTATCGGAACAGTATTTTTCAGCATCACGATAGCGTTTAAGATAAATAAACCGCTCACCTTCCAAAGTGCTCTCCATAAACGTACCCGAGGAAACACCCACTGAAATGCCTGAAATGACGGTTTTTTCATCAAGAGACAAAACCTTTTGCGCTTCCGAGATCAAAACACCCACAGGAAGACAGGTGTGACCGCCGCTCTGCGCCGCATTTTCAAGGGTATAGGATATACCCGCCAGCACTCTTGAAGCATTGGCAGGCTCCACACCGAAGGACGCGGCAACGCTGTCTGCAGTTTTGAATCCGATCCCGTAAAAGGAATCGCAAAGCCGATAAGGATCGGACTTTATAATATCAATAGCTCCGCCGCCCCATTTTTTGTATATCTTCATAGATGTAGCACTGCCGAAAAAATCCGCGCAGAACATCATAACATTGCGAGCTCCCGACATTTCAATGAAGGATGAATTGATATCGTCAGCCTTCCTGCGCGATATACCGGGGATCTCGCAAAGCCATTCGGGATGATGCTCAATGACATCAAAAGCATCTGAGCCGAAGGTATCAACAATACGCTTAGCCGTTTTGGGCCCTATACCCTTAACAGCGCCCGAGGAAAGATAGCGTAAAATCTCAGCTTCGCCGGTAGGCAGCGTTTTTTCATAGATTTCAACCTTAAACTGCCTTCCATAGGTGGGATGGTTAACCCATTTTCCACAGCAGGTTATGTTATCACCCTCGCAAATATACGGCATAGTGCCAACAAGGACTACCGGATTTCCCGAGCTATCCTCGATCTCAACAACTGTATAGCCTGTTTTTTCCGATTGAAAAACAACGGAGTCCACCGTTCCGCTGATGTTTATTTTATTGTTATCACCATAGCTCATACGGCACCTCCTTGGCGATCATTTGTTCTTCAATTATAAGCGCTTTTCGAGGTTTTGTCAATCACCTTTCACTAACCGAAAACAGTCACGCAAAAAAGAGCTGTACAAAGATTACATTCAAATTATGGTTTATAGAGAGGAAACGGTCGCTTTTTTGAAAAAAGCTTGGCAAAAAACTTTGAGAATGGGTTTTGCTAAAGTTTACAAGGCAAAAGGCGTCGCCAAAGCAGAAATCTGCTTTGGCTGAGACACCGCAGTTGCCCAAGTCTCAAAAGAAGAGTTACCCCCCAAATGAGCCAGCTCATTTTGGGGGTAACTCTTCTTTTGAGGGCCTTTTTGCCTTTTCACCGTCGTAGTCTTCTTAAAGTTCCTATGGTTCTTTCCTTTCAAGGAAAGAACGAGAAAACCTATATTCACCCGTAAAGAAACGGTTTATCGGACAAAAAATGACAAATGCTAAAACCTCATTTACATATTTTATTCATTCAACCGTCTCAAGAAGGAAGCTGACAGGGCGAAATCCGTCATTACATGATATCATGGCAGATTTTTTATTTTTCATCCACCCGTCATAAAAATCCTCGCCGCCCGAGGCGAGAGCAAGCACGAAGGGAGACATACTTTCCCAGGCACTGAGGCACAGTCCTTCAGGCCGTTCCCAGCCGTTGGCTATAAACACGGCTCCCTCCTCCATGTCACAAGCGTGCTCGATAGGATTCTCATATTTTTCCATCAGATCCGTATAACACGCTTTTCTTATAACTGTAATTCTTACTTTTTTCATATTTGTTTCCTTGGGTCGCATTCGGCTGCTGTTCGGATAAGTAGTATCTGAACAGCCTTTACGTCTATTGTTGAGCCATTGGTGATAAAAATCACGCCACGGCACCATTCATCTATATTCTACTGATATTCTCCAAAATTGTCAATAGCAGTCATCTCCTGAAAAAGCAACGTCTGTCACCCTTATAAGCTCCTTTTCCATTGGTAATGATTCTTGCACCACAACCTCAGATTTATATTTTCTCCTTGAAGTAACAGGATTTTTATGTTAATATGTAACTATAGATTTGAAAGGATCATTATTATGGCTGTAATAACAAAAAAATTATTTGACACTTTGGCTGACGGGCGCAAGGTTTATTCCTATACCATTGACGGCGGAGAGGGCGTTTCTGCTACTATCCTTGACCTTGGCGGTATTATCCAATCTCTTTTCGTTTCCGACAAGGAAGGAAAACACAAAAATGTAGTACTCGGTTTTGATTCCGCAGAGCCTTATGCTATGCCCGGCATTTATTTCAGCGCTATCATCGGACGGTGTGCAAACAGAATAAAAAAAAGCCGTTTCACCTTGGACGGCAAGGAATATATCCTCCCCGACAACGATAACTCAAATCAGCTCCACGGTGGCCCTGTTGGCTTTAATTCAAAAATTTGGGATTGCACCGTAAACGTGGACAACAGCCTCACTCTCACGCTTGAAAGCCCTGACGGAGATATGGGATATCCCGGAAATGTTCAAGCTCGGGTTACTTATGCGGTCGTGGGCAGAAGACTGGAGATACGCTACAAAGCTATCACCGATGCGCCCACCGTTATCAATCTTACAAACCATGCTTATTTTGATATGGCTGGCGCAGGAAGCGGCCGTACCATGGAAAATTTGCTTTGGTTGGACTGCGATATAATAAGCGAAACCGACAAACAGCTTATTCCTACCGGAGTACGCTCCTCTGTTTTGGGCACACCCTATGATTTCACCGCCCCAAAGCCTGTGGGACAGGATATTGACTGCGACTATGGTCTGCTCTCTCATTTCGGCGGTTATGACACAAATTACTACAGAAAAAATCATACTAATAAAGCCGCATCTCCTGTTGCTACTCTTTTTGACCCGGAAAGCGGCCGAAAAATGACAGTTATCACCGATCTTCCCTGCGTTCAGCTGTACACCACAAATTCTCTTACATCGGGTATCCCCCCCTTCTCAGGTGGCGTTTTGCAATCTCTTCACTGCGGAATCTGTCTGGAAACGCAATTTGCTCCCGATGCGATCAACTCTGACGAGGCTGAATGCGTCATCCTTCGTCCCGGTGAGGAATACTCATCTTATACTGCTTTTGATTTCGGAGAATACAATGATTAAGGAACTTCTTTCTCAAAAAGAGCTTTTCATTTTTGACCTTGACGGCACTGCCACAGATACAGAGCCATGTCACTACGAGGCTTACCGCCGCACTATGGAAAAGCTTTGCCCGGGAAACACCATCCCTCCCGAGGAGTTTCTCTCATGCTATGTGGGTCATTCGGAAACAGAGATCTACTCGCTTCTGAGAAAGAACAAATCCGTTGACTTTGACGATGATATATTCTTTGCGACGAGAATTGACAATCTTTTCAAGATCGTTCTTGAAAAAAAGCTTACGACCGCACTTTTTTTCCGCGAGCTTTGTATTCTTTTTCCCCACAAGCGTTTTATTGCGCTCACAAGCCAGCGAACTTTCATTCTGGAGCGTTTTCAAAGGATCATCGACTATCTTAAGATTGAAGAATTTATAAGTGTTGCAGACAAACCTTTTTCAAAGCCTGACGTTCTTGCAGATACTTCTTTCTATCTTGGAACAACTCAGGAAAAATGTGTTATTTTCGAAGACTTTGCCCCTACTCTTCGCGCAGCAAAGGCAAACGGTGTGCTTGCTATCGGCGTACAGCATGATTTCAATCGACTGAGTCCTGATGACTGCGATCACATTATTGATATTCACAAAAGCATTATGTGACTCTTTCTCCTTTATATCTTGGATTATACAAAAGTAAAAAAAGCCTTGTAAAAGCATAAAAATTCAGCTTTTACAAGGCTTTTTTACGGATATTAGCTTTTTGCAAAGCTACGAGTTCATTGCTGTTAAAGATGAATTCTGATCAATGCTATCGGAATCACCCGGCGATATATGCCATCACCGTATTGATCTCACCGTAAAACTCGTACATCTCTACGATCTTCTCGTTTTCATCCAAAATGCAGGAAAAGAGGATCACAGGGAACTCATCAGTTCCCATCATCAAGGCTTTTCCCATTATCACGGATTTGAGCATCTCATGGTCCATAAATGCCCATTTCCCCGACTCCTTACCGTAGCCAAGATATATATATCCCTTTGACCCTTCAGGGACATCAACGGTCTCACCATTTGAAAAGCTATGATATGCACCGTTGCTGTCAACAAAAATGGCAAATCCGCCATCAACGGAGAACGCTTTTACAAAGGCATCCCCGTTATCACCGATTTTAATGCCGAAGGGAGCTTTCCCTTCGTTGAAGCTTTCACCTTCCTCAGAATCGAAGGTCGTTATCTTAAGGCTTGAATCGCTTGAAAACATTGCCATATAGCCGCTTTCAAGCTCAACCGTTCCCTCTTCGTGTTCAAAGGTAAGAAGCTCGGCATCGGAAAATCTGTCACTGCTGACGCCTTCAAAGCTTCCGGGTTTAGTTTCAATGCCGTTATTGTCGGGAGGGAGATTTTCGCTTTCAGCATCATTACTGCAGGAAAACAACGACAAGGTCATTATTACTGTTAAAATGACAGAGAATACTTTTTTCATCATCAAAGCACCGTATGAACGGGGATACCGTTCTCATACTTATTGGTGACCTCACCCTGAATAAGAGGAAGGATATATTCAAGGCATTCATTGGTAACGT
>SVQJ01000073.1 GCA_015065395.1 Oscillospiraceae bacterium | reverse complement strand
TGCGCATATTTCGCCTCGCGGATATTTGCTCCAATACTCGTTCCGCTTCGTTCAAGCTGATTTGACAGAGAATAATGCCCTTTTATATTTTCTGTTAGTTTTAAGATTTGAATTGCAAATTCTGTTGACATATCCGCCAATTTATTTTCAGCCATTGAAATCACCTCTTTGAATACATTATATCACAGATTTCAATGATTTTCAATGAAATCGCGCGAAGCGCGATGAAATCCGTCCTTCTCCCGACGAAGTCGGATTTCATCACGAAGTGATTTCATCCACCGCAGGTGGATTTATCCCGTCCGAAAGGACGGATTTAGTTGAAAAGAACCCACATTTGTCTACGACAAGTGTGGGTTCTTTTCTGGAGCAGATGACGGGAATCGAACCCGCGTGGTCAGCTTGGGAAGCTGAAGTTCTGCCATTGAACTACATCTGCATCGTCTTTATTATACTCCCTTTTCTTTCCCTTTTCAAGTACTTTTTCCCTCCTGTTTTTGACATTTTCCTCTTTTTACCCCTTGACAGAACATTTGTTCGGTGTTAATATAATACCAGAACAAATGTTTGGAGGGTATGTAAATGAACGATGATCTAAAAAATGTATACTTCATTTGGGGAAGAGGAAAAACAACCATTGCAAGCAGGCTTTGCGAAAAATACGGCTTTTATATTTACAGCACCGATGATGCAAGAGATCGCCTCATGGAGACCGCGACCCCGGAAAATCAACCGAATATGTGCCGCGACTGGATCGGTGATTACGGGGTGCAGGATTTTTGGCAGCTCCCGCCTGAGGTGATCGCCCTGCGCGAAAAACATTTTCTTCGCGAAATGACGCCGCTTATAATCAAAGAGCTTACCGAGCTTTCATCACAGCACCATACCATAATATGTGAAGGTGATATAGATTATTTTGCAGTTGCGCCTATTGCTAAAAACAAGATACATCTGCATTCTCTTTCACAAGCCTTTGATTTTTTTGACCGCCCGGATCACTGCGATATGCTTGACTCCGTTAAACTGCGCTCAGATATTTCCTGCGAAGATAAAGCAAAAATAATTGAAAATGCATATAAAGCAGTACGCACGGATGACACATCAATTCCCGAATGGGTCACTGAGCTGGGAGTTAAGAGCATTCAATGGGACGACAGCACCACTATTGAAAAAACTTTATCCGACGTTGAAAAATATTTTGGATTTGATCGGGAATGCATTGAAAAGGCTCCCAAAATACTGCTTACATCCAACGGCCTTGAAACAGAGTTCTTGGAAAAAGTTTTTTTGTATTTGATAAAAAAAGAACCCGAAAATGCAAGAGTTATGTTCATCCCCACAGCTGCCGTTTATCCCGATGCCATCTTAGTTCTTCCAAAATGCATGAACGATCTGCTAAAGCTTGGGATCAAAAAAGAAAACATACAAGTTTATGATATGCACTCTACCCTTTCCGCCGAAGACCTTAAAAAATTTGATGCACTGTATTTTACAGGCGGTGACCCTGCTTATTTGTTAAACAGAATAAATCTATCGGGCTTTCGGATTCCCCTGCTTGAGTTTATAAATAACGGAGGAGTGTTTTTGGGAGTAAGCGCAGGAAGTATTATCGCAGCGAACAATCTATCAGAAAGCTTAGGACTTGTTAACTGCGAAATTTACGTGCATTGCCGGGAAGGAACAAAGCAAAAGGAGATCCTTCCCGGTGAAAAAATCTTTCTCACAAAAGAAAATGCCGTTCTCTTGTACGGAGATAAAAGCTGCATTATAGAATGAATCTCTGAAAACAGAAAGGTCGTGCTGCTTTGGAACGCGTAGTTCTCCATTCGGATCTTAATAATTTTTATGCCTCTGTGGAGTGCTATCTCAATCCTTCCCTTGTGGGACATCCGGTGGCGGTAGCCGGTGACCCTGAGGCACGCCACGGTATCGTTCTTGCCAAAAACTACGAGGCAAAGAAATGCGGAGTAAAGACGGGGGAGGCACTTTGGGAGGCAAGGCTGAAATGCCCCGGCATTATTTTCGTCCCCCCTCATTATGACAAATATATTGAGTATTCCAATGCAGTTCGTGAGATATACGGACAGTATACAGACATGGTGGAGCCCTTCGGCCTTGACGAATGCTGGCTTGATGTTACGGGGAGCCGTAATCTTTTCGGAGACGGAGCTTCCATCGCAGACGAAATAAGAGACAGGGTACGCCGTGAGCTTGGGGTGACGGTCTCTGTGGGGGTATCCTTCAACAAGATATTCGCAAAGCTTGGCAGCGATATGAAAAAGCCTGATGCCACCACCGTTATCGACAGGGCTCATTTTAAGGAAAAGGTATGGCCCCTCCCTGCCTGCGATCTTCTCTACATCGGAAGAAGGACCGGAGAAAAGCTTTCCCGCTTCGGTATAAATACCATAGGCGATATTGCAAACGCATCCACAGAGCTGCTTGGATATCTCCTCGGAAAAAACGGCATTATGCTCCATGCCTTTGCAAACGGAGACGATACAAGCCCCGTGGCGCGCTTCGGCGAGAGCCAGCCTATAAAAAGCTTAAGCTGCGGCCATACTGCGCCCAGAGATCTCAAAAGCGAGGACGATATAAAGATCATGCTTCTCACCCTTGCCACAAAGGTCTCCTCCCGTCTGCGCTCATACGGATATCTCTGCCGCACCGTGCAGATCCAGACGCGAAGCTTCGATCTTTCTTCATACGTGCGCCGCAAAAAGCTCACCTACCCATGCCGTACCTCCAGAGAGATATATGAATGCGCCCTGGAGCTGTTCAAAAAAAACCACCCCCGCGGCATAGCCGTGCGCTCAATGAGCATCTGCGTTTCAGATCTTTCAAGCTGCGACGGAGAGCAGCTTTCCTTCGAGCCGGAGCTTGAAAGAATACAGCGTAGAGAGAATCTTGAATGTGCCTTTGACCGCCTTCGCAGCCGCCACGGAGAAGGTATTATCAAAAGGGGCCTCCTTATGACCGATCCCACTCTATGCCAAATAACCGAAAAGAACCATCCGGGCATCATGCCCGGAATGATGAAAATGGATTAGAATCAAAGGGACAATAATTCCTCTTTCCTTTCCTTGACAATTTCCCCACCGGGAGATATACTTAAATAAACACTTGAAAAGGGACGGATAAAGACATGAAAAAAAAGATACCCGTAATTCTTGATACCGATATCGGCGGCGACATTGATGACAGCTGGGCGCTTGCCCTTCTGCTTGCCTGCCCCGAGCTTGATACAAAGCTTGTGGTCACTGCCCTCGAAGGGGGAGAGGACCCTATAGCCCGCGCACGTATCGTGGCAAAGCAGATCGCCGCAAGCGAAATGAGCGGCATTCCCATCGGCGCGGGAAAGGCGGTTGAGCCTTATTCCACCACCATGGGAGATTGGGCGGCAGACTACGATATCTCAAGCTATCCCGATCCCGTTTACACGGACGGAATACAGGCTATGATCGACACCGTCATGGCATCAGAGGAAAAGGTGACTATCATTTGCATCGGCCCCCTGACCAATATCGCAGAGGCTCTCAAAAGGGAGCCGAAAATAGCCGAGAAGGCAAGCATCCTTGCGGTCATGGGCTCTATCTATAACGGCCACAGCCTGGACGTTATAGCAAAATGCTCCGATTACAACGTGAGAGCCGATATCCCCGCGGCACGGGCAGTTTTCGCCGCTCCATGGGATATTACCATTGCTCCCCTTGATATAACCGCACATCTTGTGGTTGGGGATGATAATTATCAGCGCATACTTTATTCCAGAGATAAAAAGAGCGTGGTCAGAGCCGTTCTTTCCGCCTTTGATCGCTGGATGGAGGTCCACAACTGCACCTATTACAAGACCCATACCACCTCTCTTTACGATACCGCAGCCATATATATGGCAGTTACAGGGGATTACAACGTTATAATGGAGGATCACCTGCTCACCATTGACGACGGCGGCTACACAAACGATGATCCCGAGGGAAGACTTGTTCACTGCGCGGTCTATTGGAAATATAAGGACGTGTTCTACAAATTCCTCACCGACCGTCTCTGCAACTGAAATGAAATCATAATCTGACATTTCCTCTCCTTTACTTTAATAAAACGAGAAAAAAGGCAAAAGGAAGAAGAACGGCAAAAATGAGCAAGCTCATTTTTGCCGTTCTTCTTCCTTTTTTGCTTATATGCCGTGTCTGCAAGGGAAATGTAAATATAAAATGTAAAATTAAAATTTCAAAAAGTCTTTGAAAAATATAGACTAATTGAAAATAATGTGCTAAAATATACTGAATATATATGTTTTTTTCAGAGGTACAATGAAAACAGTAAGAATACCTGCAGAGGGCTACGGCGCTAACTGTTGGGTGATAATAGATGAAGAGAGCGGCGAATTTGCTCTCATCGATCCTTCTCCCACAGGAAAGTCTTTTCTCGGATTCCTTGAGAAAAGAGGAATGGACAAAAAGGATCTTAAATATATCCTTCTCACCCACGGTCATTTCGATCATATAACAGGAGCGGATGAGATAAGAGATGCGACCGGTGCGCCTCTTTGCGTTCACGAGGCTGACAGCGACTGTCTTTACGATCCCGATAAAAATGCATACAAATACTTTTTCAGAGAGGATCTGATCCTCCGTCCGGCCGAGATCATCCTTCGCGACGGCGATGCGCTCAGGCTTGGAAATAATGAAATAAAGGTCATGCATACCCCCGGACACACCAAGGGAAGCGTTTGCTATTTCACAGGCGACTCCATTTATACGGGCGATACCCTTTTTGACCGCAGTATCGGCAGAACGGATCTTTTCGGCGGCAGTATGTTTGAGATTGAAAACAGCCTTCGCGCATTATGCGCTTTGGAGCATGACTATAATATATACCCCGGTCACGGCTCCGTATCCACATTGTTTAAGCAAATAAAATTCAACCCCTATCTTTACGGAGGTAATTTATGATAGATTATAAAGAGCTTTCGGCTCTCCTTTTCCCCGACGTCACAATGACGGAGGATGACGTTGAAAAGATGTTCCCTCAAAGAGAGGGTCTGCCCGAGGGTGCGGTCATCTCCAGAATGGCTCCCAGCCCTACGGGATTCGTCCATCTGGGTAACCTTGTTCAGGGCCTTACCAGCGAGAGAATGTGCCACCAGTCCGGCGGTATTCTCTATCTTCGAGTTGAGGATACCGATGCAAAGCGAGAGGTTCCCGGCGCAGTGGAGACACTTATAGAATCCCTTTCCCATTACGGCATCTGCTTTGACGAGGGCGCAACCGTTGACGGTGATAACGGCTCCTACGGCCCTTACCGTCAGAGACAGAGAAAGGATATCTATCACGTATTTGCAAAGAAGCTTCTTTTGGAGGGGCAGGCGTACCCCTGCTTCTGCACAGAGGAAGAGCTTACGGCTATACACGAAAAGCAAGAGGCAGAAAAGGCAAACTTCGGCTATTTCGGTAAATGGGCCCTCTGGCGCGACAGAAGCATTGAGGATATCAAGGCAGCCCTTGCCGAGGGCAAGCCCTGGGTGCTTCGCTTCCGTAGCGAAGGCTCTATTGAGAATAAGATAAAGCATCAAGACCTTATAAAGGGCAATCTTGAGGTAACGGAGAACGATATAGACCACGTGCTCCTGAAGTCCGACGGTATTCCCACTTATCACTTTGCCCATGCGGTGGACGATCACTTTATGAGAACCACCCACGTTGTACGCGGCGACGAATGGCTCTCAACCCTTCCCTTCCACCTCCAGCTCTTCCGCGCTCTCGGATGGCGTGCTCCCAAGTATCTCCATATCGGCCCTCTTATGAAGATGGACGGAGATTCCAAGAGAAAGCTCTCCAAGAGAAAGGACCCCGAGCTTGCTCTCACCTACTACAGAAGCGAAGGCTTCCCCGTGGAAAGCGTTTACGAGTATATTATGACCGTTCTCAACTCAAACTTTGAGGAGTGGAGACGTGCAAATCCCGACAGCCCCGTTGACAGCTTCAAATTCTCCCATAAGAAAATGAACCCCGCAGGAAGCCTCTTTGACTATGCAAAGCTTTGCGACGTTTCAAAGAATGTTGTTTCCAGAATGTCGGCAGAAAAGGTTTACGACGGAGTTCTTGACTGGGCAGAGGAGTTTGACCCCTGCTTCGCAGAGGCTCTCAAATCTGATAAGGAAAGCGCTGTACGCGCATTCGCCATCGGCCGTGGCGGAAAGAAGCCCCGTAAGGACCTGACCGTATGGGCAGATGCCAAGGGCTATATGGGCTTCATCTTCGACAGCATTTATCGCATTGAGGACGTATACCCCGAAAGCTTTGCCAAAGAGGATATCAACGCAGTTCTTTCCGCTTTCTGTGCTTCTTACGATGAAACAGCAGACCAGCAGGCTTGGTTTGATAACCTCAAGGCTATCGCAGACAGCCTCGGCTTCTGCTCCGATATGAAGGTTTATAAGGCAGAGCCTGAAAAGTATAAGGGCAGCATTGCGGATGTGAGCATGTTCCTCAGAGTTGCGGTAACGGGCAAAATGAATTCTCCCGATCTTTATGAGATAATGAAGATACTCGGCAAGGAGAGAGTCCTTGCAAGAATTAATGCAGTTATAGGCGGTTAGTTTGAAAATACAGCGATGGTAAATCGCAAATTAACTTTTTTCAAACCCATTTGCGCCTTTCGTTGCAAGCGGCAACGAATTCATAGAAACGGCACAAATGCAAAGAAAGGACTGAAACTAAAATGGCAAGCAATTTTATTCACGATATTATAGACGATGAAATCGCCCTGGGCAAGCACGAGGTAGGCAAGATCCAGACCCGATTCCCTCCCGAGCCTAACGGTTATCTTCACATAGGACACGCAAAGGCTCTTTTCATAGATTTTTCTACAGCAGTAAAGTACGGCGGCAAGTGCAATCTCCGATTTGACGATACAAACCCCACCAAAGAGGACGTGGAGTTCGTTGATGCTATCAAGGATGATATCACATGGCTTGGCTACCAGTGGGATAAATGCCTCTACGGTTCTTCCTACTTTGATAAATGCTATGAGCTTGCGGTAGAGCTTATCAAAAAGGGCAAGGCTTACGTTTGCGATCTTGATAAGGACGAAATGAGAGAGTACAGAGGCACTCTCACCGAGCCCGGCAAGAACAGCCCCTACCGTGACAGAACCGTTGAAGAAAACCTCGACCTCTTTGAAAGAATGAAGAACGGCGAGTTTGCAGACGGAACTCATACCCTTCGCGCAAAGATAGATATGGCAAGCCCCAATCTCAATATGCGCGATCCTGCAATTTACCGTATCAAGCACGTAAAGCACCACCAGACAGGCAGCAAATGGTGCATCTATCCCATGTATGACTTTGCCCACCCCATCCAGGATGCTATCGAAGGCATCACCCATTCTCTCTGCTCCCTTGAGTATGAGGCACACAGACCCCTTTATAACTGGGTGGTCGACGAATGCGGCTTTGAAAAGAAGCCCCGCCAGATCGAGTTTGCCCGCCTTAACCTTACCAATACCGTAATGAGCAAGAGATTCCTCAGAGAGCTTGTGGAAACAAAGCTTGTGGACGGTTGGGATGACCCCAGAATGCCCACACTCTGCGGTCTCCGCAGAAGAGGATATACCCCCGATTCCATCAAGGAATTTCTCACCCGCGCAGGTATAGCTAAAACAGATTCCCTTATCGATGTGGCTCTCCTTGAGTATTGCGTTCGTGAGGAGCTTAACGCAAAAGCCCCCAGAAGGATCGCAGTTCTCGATCCCGTTAAGGTAGTTATCGATAACTATCCCGAGGACAGAGTAGAGTATTTCGAGGTAGCAAACCATCCCGCCGACCCCGAAATGGGTAAGCGTCAGATCCCCTTCACCCGTGAGATATGGATCGATAAAGCTGATTTTGCCATGGTACCCCCTCCCAAGTTCTTCAGAATGAAGCCCGACGGAGAGGTCAGACTTATGGGAGCATATATCGTTAAATGCAACAGCGTAGTTACCGATGATAACGGCGATGTGGTAGAGATCCATTGCACAGCAGATCTTGAAGCAGGAAACGGAAATCCCCTGGACGGCAGAAAGGTTAAAGGAACCATACATTGGGTCAGCGCAGATATCTGCGATACGGTGAATGTCAACCTCTATGAACCTCTCTTCACCATCCGCAATA
>SVQJ01000072.1 GCA_015065395.1 Oscillospiraceae bacterium | reverse complement strand
TCTGCTTTGGTGAGGCCTTTTGCCTTGCAGACTTCAGCGAAAACCATTTCTTAAAGTTTTTTGCCGAGCTTTTTTTCAAAAAAGCGACCGTTTCTCCTCTGCAGACCGTAATTTGATAAAAAATATTTGCCTTAGTTTACGCCGGTTGCGGATAAAGCGAAAACCGAACGGTTATTTTAGAAAACCCAAAAAAACCGAACGGTTTTTCAGAGAAACCAAAAAAACCGAACGGTTTTTTTCAAAACCCATAAAAAGAAAAATAAAAATAAAAAGAAAAAGAAAAAAGATTTATATTCAGAAAAGAAAAAGGCAAATTCTCCCGCTTCCCACCGACCGTTTGGTCGGAAAGGGAAGGGGAGAATTTTTTTCAGAAATAGTGTATTATTTCAATCGTGATAAAAGATGCTTTGATGGGCACCTTCTGCTTTTTGCAATACCTTCATATCTCCGTTTGGTTTGAACTTTTCTCTACATAATAAAAAATATTAATAATTTGTTAGAATATGAATAAAATCGATAAATGTATTGACTGGAAAAGAGAATTGTGGTAAAATACACTGAATATTGTTGCGCTCTAATGGGCGGGTTGCACTATTGAATAACAGTTTGAAAAAAATACAAACAAAACGGAGGTTTTATTATGAAAAGATGGCTCTCACTTCTTCTTGTTTTTGTATTGGTTCTGTCAAGCCTTTCGGTTCTGACATCCTGCAAGGATAAGAAGTCTGCCGACAAAGAGGACGGCAAGGACGGCTCCGATGTTTCCGTGTCCGACGGAGACTATAAGGTTACCGTTAAAACAAAGGGCGGTATGTGCATGACCGGCATTTCGGTTTATGTTTATGCCGATGATACTCTTAAGGATCTAATCAGCTTCGGTGAGACTGACGAAAAGGGTTCCGTTACTTTCGAGAATTTGGAAAAGAGCAAGAAATATGCGGTTGCTCTCTCCGGCATTCCCGAAGGATATAAGGTTAAGGACAGTTACAAGTTCGAGGGAAATACAGCTAAGATCGTTCTGGATTCAGCTCTTATCAAGGGCGACGGTCTTTCCAGCGCAAGCCTCGGCCTTGGCAGCGTTATGTATGATTTCAGCGTTACCACATCCGACGGCGAGACCTTCACTCTTTCCGAGGCTCTCGAGGATAAGGACATGGTCATGCTCAACTTCTGGTACACCACCTGTACCTGGTGCGTAACTGAGTTCCCCTATATGGAGGAGGCTTATCAGCAGTACAAGGATGATATCGAGATCATTGCTCTCAACCCCATGCCCACTGATACCGTAAGCTCTATTTCCGCCTTCAAGGCTCAGTACGGGCTTTCCTTCCCCATGGCTCAGTGCCCCACGGCGTGGTCGAATTCCTTTGGTATCTCCGGATATCCCACTTCCATTATCGTTGACCGCTACGGTGTTATCTGCATGGTAGAGGCAGGCGGTATCACAAGCCTTCGTCCCTTTATCTGTGCTTTTGAGCACTTTACCGGTGATGATTACGATCAGAAGCTTTGCATTAACGGTATCGGCGATCTTATTACTCAGGTAAAGCCTAACGTTACCATGGAAAGCTCTGAGGAGATCGGTGCTGCTATCAACAAGGGCGATATCAAGGTTACATACCGTCCCGAGACTGAGGATGACGATGCGGAATATTGCTGGCCCTTTATCATCGCTGAGAAGGACGGCCAGAAGTGCATCAAGTCCTCCAATGCGGAGATCGAGGATTCCTTTGCCATAATCTATGCCGATATCGAGCTTAAGAAGGGTCAGGCTATCGGCTTTGACTATATCGCTTCCTCCGAGCTTTACAATGACGTTATGTACGTTATCGTAAATGACGAGGACATTTACCAGATCTCCGGTAATTCAGACAGCACTAATTGGAAGTCCTGCTATCCCTGCGTTGCTACCGAGGACGGTACCTACGAGCTTGCTCTCTGCTACCTTAAGGATGGCAGCACCAACGAGGGTGATGACACCATTTATATCAGAAATATGCGCGTTGTTGATTCCTCAGCTATCGATACAGCCACATATCTGCCCCGCGAGGCTACAACAAGCACCGATGATGGCTACAGCTATGTTGATATCGTGTTCAACAGCGCTGACGGCTATTATCACGTAGGCAATGCCAACGGTCCTCTTCTCCTTGCAAACCTTATGGGCTATACCCAGTTCAGCGAGGATGAAACCGTTTACGATCTGGCATACAACGGCGAGATCGTTATTGACGGTGTGGACTACTGCGATGCCATCATCGACTATTGCTCCTATGCTTCCAACTCCGCTCTTAACGGATACTGTACCGTTAACCAGCAGCTTTACGAATATCTCCTCATGGTGGATTCCATCGCAGGCTTTGACGATGAGGATGACAAGGAATGGCTCAAGCTGTGCTCCTATTATCAGGCATACGGCACAAACGGCTCTCAGCTCGTTGACCCCATCAAGGGTCTTGCAAGATTCTCCGCTTATGAGGCAAAGCTTGGTAAGGATAATTCCTTCACCTATGACAGGGCTATCATTCCCAGAGGTCTTTATGCTAAATTCGTTCCCACTCAGAGCGGTGTTTACCGTATAACCTCCCACTCAACATCTCAGCAGGGTGTTGACGCATGGATATTCGATGATAAGGATATCCTCTATACCTATGAGCAGGATGAGAGAATGTACGCTCTCCATACAGACGATAAGAACGTTTCCATGGTTTATTACATGGAGGCAGGTAAGGCATATTATATAGATATCGCTTTCTGGGACGTTTATGAGACAGGTACCATTCCCTATGATATTGAATTTATCGGCACGAGCTACAATCTCTTCAGACTTGCATCTCCCGGATACTTCACCTATGATACAGACGCTCAGGGCGAGGCTATGTACTACACCATAAGCGGCGGTATCGATATCGTTCTCGGCTCCGACGGCAAGTATTACGAGGATCTGGGCGGCGGCAAGAAGGGCAGCCTTATCTATGTTGATTTCACAGGCCTTACTCCTATCTTCAGCTCATCTCTCAAGGATATGATCGGAAAGGGAGGCTTCGACTTCTCAAGAACTGAGGAGGACCTGTACATCCTTGCTTATCTGAGCAAGAATAATAATGACGTGGACGCTACTCTGCGGGAGCTGCGTGAGCTTTGGGGTGAGGATTATGATGCAACCGCTGAGATCTACAAGGTCGATGACGTTCTTGCAGGAAAGTATCACGGCACTGGCCCCGATCTTACAGAGGAGATCAAGACCTATCTGTCTCTGATAGATAATTCCGCAAACACTGAGCGCAACGGTTGCGTTGTCGTAACGGAGAGACTTGCTGAGATCCTTCAGCTCCTTATGGATAAGTACACATTCAAGAATGTGGAGTATTCATGGGCAAAGCTCTGCTACTATTACGATTATCTGGGCGCATAAAAACAATAAATAACCGCTAAACAATGTATTGCGTGGAAAGACAAAAATTGCCTTTCCACGCATACTTCGTACTTTAGGCATAAGCCAAAAAGGAGATTATTATGAAACTCACAAGAAAAATAGGCGTTTTGTTCCTCGCTTTTGCAATGCTTTGCGTTTCTGTTCTGGGCACTGCCTGCGGAAAAGACGGCTCTGCTAAGGGTGATGGCGAAGCAGATAAGACCCCCGTATACAAGGTCACGGTCAAGGATGCTGTGGGAAACACCTACGGCGACGGTGTTATCGTTCAGTTCTTCAGCGGTGATAAGCAGGTCGCTATGCAGGTCTGCGATGAAAACGGCGTAGCTGAAAAGGAGCTTGATGCAGGCGATTATACCGTAAAGCTTAATTTTACCGGCGATCCCGATATTTATACATACGATGACAGCGATCTTAAGCTGACCGCTGAAAAAACAGAGCTTAATGTTCTTCTCTCCTACAGGATCGTGGGTGAGCCTACCGTGCTTCACGCTCAGTCTGAGGAATACGATGCATACGGCATCGGTGTTGGCTGCACGGAAGTTTCTCTCGAGGGCGGCAAGATGAATTATTTTCTCTTCACTCCCACTGAGCCCGCTACCTATGAGCTTTCCGTTATTGATGATAAGGCAACTCTTGGCTATTACGGCGCTCCCCATTACGTTCAGGCATTCCCCGCAGTTGAGGCTGTTGACGGTGTGACAAGCGTTTCCGTTGAGAAGGGCAGCATCAGCACCGAAGGCGGCGGCACAACCGTTCTCGTTATCGGCGTTGAGGCTCCCGAGGGTGTTGAGGAGTGCATTATCAGCGTTCGCAATGCAGGTGCTCCCGGTTGGTCTTATGCGGATGTTCCCCAGGAGATCTATAAGACAACCGCTACCCTTTCTCAGTATACTCTTCCCGCCGGTGCTTCCATCGGTGAGTTTGACCTTACTGCTTCCACAGATAAATACGACATCGTTTATAACAAAAACGATGGCTTCTACCACCTTGATTCCGAAAACGGTCCCCTTGTTCTTGTCCGCATCGCGGAGGACTGCAAGTATCTTGCTTGCTTCAAGACCATGCTGGACAGATCCGGTATTATCAAGTATTCCGAAGAGCTTGACGAAAACGGTCATCCCCTGAAGAAGATAGTTTATGACGAATGCATCCTTGAATACATCGAGTGTGCTGACGAGAATACAGGCGTTTATCCTCTCACTGAGGATCTTAAGCATATTATCACCGAGCGCGGCAACTATGTCGGCTGGTGGAATCCTGACAGTGCAGGCTATTGCTTTGAGGACGAAAACGGTGCTCCCATTAAGGGTATCAACCATGAGATCGCATGGCTCCTCTTCTGCTGCTACATTGAAGGATAATTTATTGGCAAAACAGTATAACTGCTGAGGTACGATTTATGGAAAAGAAAAATAACGGATTATTGATCCCCATAATCGTGGGCGCAGTTCTTCTTGCATTGGCGGCGGTCCTTCTTATCTTCCTCCTTCTCCCCTCTGACGGGGATAAGGGCGCGGCTGATAAGGATATAAAGGATCCCGCAAATGCCGAGACCCCGGGGTCTGTAAGCATTGAGATCGTAACAGAGGGCAAAAAGGCTCTCTCCGGTATCGGTATCTACGTTTACAGCGACAGCGCGCTTAAGGATCTTGTCTGGTTTGAAAGGACAGGAGAGGATGGCAAAATAACCTTTGAACCCGAAAGCGCAGAGAAGCTTTATGCAGTTCTCAAGGATGTTCCCGAGGGCTATGCGGCCGACGATTATTATAAGATCACAGACAGCGTCACACAGATCATTCTCAAAACGGTTTTGGTTTCTACCGATGATCTGACAGACGTAAAATACGAAAAGGGCGATGTTATCGGTGATTTCTCCGTCACCGATACAGAAGGAAGTGAATACAGAATATCGGAGCTTCTCAAGGATAAGAAGGCTGTTGTTCTGTTCTTCTGGCAGACGGAGGGCGAGGCCTGCAGGGAGCAGCTTGCCTTTTTGGAGGAAGCATATCAGGATCACAGGGACGATATTGCCGTCCTTGCAATGAATCCCCTTGACAGCGACGAGGGTGCTGTGAAGGAATTTAAGGACAGCCTCTCCCTTTCCTTCCCTCTGGCACTTTGCGAGATGGATTGGGTGAGCGTTATGTCCATTGATGCCTACCCCACCATGGTGGTTGTGGACCAGTACGGTGTTGTAACTCTTATCCAGAGGGGGGCTCTCCCCGGTGCGGATGCATACCGTGATATTTTCGAGTTTTTTGCCGATGAGGACTATGTTCAGTCCGGCGGCGTGGACGTAGATAATATAACAGATACTACCCTTGATATGGGAAGCAGCGGAAATCCCGTTGAGATCAGCGGCGTTGAGTATTTCGACGTGACCGTACAGCCGGGTAAGGTCGTTTATTATAATATCTACAAGATAACAAATCAGTATCTGCAGATCAACGATCCCCATGCCTGCATCATCTATAACGGAGAGACCCTCCGTGCAACGGGCGGTGTTGTGGGCGTTGCTCTCTCATCCCCCAGCCCCGGAGTTCCCGTGTCTATAGGAATAGGCAATTCCGGCACCGAGGAAAAGACCTTCCGTGCCATCCTCAGCCTTCCTAAGGGAACCATGGGTAATCCCTACACTCTCAAGCTTGGCGAGTTTTCTACAACTGTCGAAGAAGGAAACAGCCAGGGCGTATACTATAATTTCGTTGCAAGCGAGGACGGCTACCTTACCGTCAGCTGTCTCAGTGCAACGGGCGGCGTTACATACGGATACAATCTCTATAACCTGCGCTCTTATGCTTATATGACCATGGACGGTGACGGTGTTACCGATAAGGACGGTGTAAAGAGCGTCAGCATAAAGGTGAAGGCAGGAGATAAAGTTCAGCTTTCCATAGGATCCATCTCCAAGGGCGCAGAGCTTTATCCCCGCTGCGATTTCAGATCCAAGGCATCCTTCCAGGGTCAGACCTTCACCGACGATAAGGTGGAGACCGTTAAGAAAACAGTTTATGCCATCACTGTTACCGATAACGAGCGAAAGCCCGTTTCAGGTGCAAGAGTACGTATAATCTCAGCAAACGGAGAAGAGTACAGCCTTACCACAGACAGTAACGGTGTTGCGGGCACAAAGCTCGTTCCCGGCACCTATAAGGCAGTCCTTTCCGTGCCCGTGGGCTACAAGGCTACCACCACTGAGTTCGTTCTCACCGAAAAGATCCCCACGGCAAGCGTTATGATCACAAAGACTGTTGTTGCCTTCGAGACCTATACGGTCAAGGTGGTTGATACCGAGGGTGCTCCCATCGGCGGAGTTACCGTATTTGTGGGCGACAGATTTGCTGCCACCGGTGAAAACGGTGTTGCGGTGTTCCAGCTTGCCAAGGGTGCATACGTTTGCGTGGTCGCTATCCCCGACGGTTATACCGCAGATACCACCTCCTATGCCTTTAATGATAAAAAGGATATCACAATCGTTCTCACAAAGAGCGACGAAACGGAAGATCCCGATGACCCCACAAAGCAGCTTTACTCCGTAACCGTTACCGATTATACCGGTAAGCCTATGAAGAATGTTGCCGTTAAGTTTATGAGCGGTGATGCTCTCGCTGCTATGGCTACCACGGATAATAACGGTGTTGCCTCTGCCCGTCTCTCCAAGGGGGCTTATACAGCATCTTTGGCATTTGACAAAAACGGATATCACTACGTGGACAAGGCAAATCTTACCGAAAGTGAGCCTGCTGTGACCGTTCGTGTTGCAACAGAGGGAAGCGGCGAATATGAATCCCTTTACGTGGGCGATGCATATAAGCTCAGCGTTGGCGGAACCTATGTTCAGATGCAGTCCAACGTGGTAAACTATTTTGTGTTTGAGCCTACACAATCAGGTGTGTACAGATTTAAGACATCCGACCGCAATGCTGTTCTCAGCTACTGGGGCGGTAACGTGCATTATCTTGACGATGTGACGGCAAATACCAACTATAAGGACAACACATTCTCCATCTCCGTGAGAGAAAGCGCGGTGGGTGTAGTATTTACCATCGGTGTCACGGGAGCAGACAACTGTATCGTTGAGATCATCCGTACAGGCGATGCTACGATCGACGAGTACGATCTCCCCTGGACGATATACGAGGCAAAGAAGGAGCCTGCCAAGTATACTCTCAATCTCGGTGCAGGAAAGAGCTTAAAGGCCGTTGATATCACAGGAAAGACCGCAAATTATACACTTGTCTATAACAGTGCTGACGGATATTATCACTTCAATTCCGCAAACGGTCCCGTTGCACTTGTGAACCTGGGCGAAAATGCTCCCTATCTTTCAGTGAAGACACTTTTGGAAACCACTGCTATCAGAAAATATTTCTATGATGCGAACGGTGCCTTCGTTAAGAAAGAGGACTATACCGAGTGCATGGAAAAATACGTTGCAAGCATTGACGATACTTACGGCGTATGTCCCCTCACGGAGGATATCATGTATGTCATAAATCAGAATTCCTCCTGGTGGGATCCCGCTTCCTATGACTATCTCTTCGGAGAGCTTTCCGGTGTGAACTCTGAAATTGCATGGATGTTCCTCCTCTGCTACGTTGGATAAATTGAATAACAAGGCTGACTTTCCCGACGTACGGGAAAGTCAGTCACCAAAAAAGGAGATTAAAATGAAAAAGTTTTTGATAATACTTATGGCGTTCTGCCTTGCGTTCTCTCTTGTTGCCTGCGGCGGCAATGGTAACGGCGAAAAAGAAGGAAAAGAAGAAGAAACGACCCTTGATGTAAAAGATACCACCGATAAGGTTGAGGATACCACCGATGAGATC
>SVQJ01000071.1 GCA_015065395.1 Oscillospiraceae bacterium | reverse complement strand
TCTTGCCTTTGCCTTCATAGGTATTGCCGGTGCTTTCAAGGGCATCAAGAATCAGAAGATCGGTATTCTTCTCTCAGGTGCTGTTGTGAGCCTGATAAGATATGCCTGTCACGTTATTTCCGGTGCAACGGTTTGGGCAGGCCTTTCCATCCCTACCGCAAGTGCACTTACTTATTCATTTATTTACAACGCGACCTATATGATCCCTGAGGCTCTTGTGCTGTGCGCCGCGGCATTCTATCTTGCAGGAGCTATTGATTTCAGAAGTCCTCGTCTTTCTGCGGCACAGAGGGAGCAGGAGGCAGGAGTGCCCCGTTTAGCAACACTTACTGCAGGTGCGGCCATCCTTTGCGCATTCATTTACGATGTATCCGCAGTATTCTCAAAGCTTCAGGATACGGAGAGCGGAGAATTTGCTTTTTCAGAAGGTATCGCTCGCGTTAACTGGATGGGAGTTATCATTGTAACGGCAGGGGCTTTGATCGTCAGCGTTTTGGTCATGCTTATCGGAAGAAATCTTAAGAAAAGCCGATAAATCCTTGCAAATTCAAAAAACAGCCGAATAAATTTTGCCGATTTTATTGACATTGAGATTCAAGTTGATATAATAATTTTTGATGTTTATGTCAATACTTTTTTAGCGAAAGCGAATCTGCGCCCGGGCACTATGCCCAAGGGCATTGCTGTTTTTCCGAAAGGAAAGCGCAAGAAAGGCACGGTCTTATTATGAAAAAGAAAGTCGGCATCGTCGGATACGGCGGCATGGGTCAATGGCACACCTGCAGTATCGCAGGCACTACTTATTACAATGCCATTAATTTTAATGAGAGTGACGTTTGCGAGATCGGCGGAGTATATGATATCGATCCCGAAAAGAACGCGCTTGCAAAGGAGCACGGCTACAAGGTTTTCGATTCTCTGGAGGATCTCCTTCATGATAACGATATCGAGATCGTTGTTATAGCAACTCCCAACGATGTTCATGAATCTATCGCTGTTGCGGCTCTTAACGCAGGAAAGAATGTTATCAGCGAAAAGCCTGTTACTATGTCCTGCGAGGCTTTGGAAAACATGATCGCCGCGGCAGAAAAGAACGGAAAAGTGTTCTCCGTTCACCAGAATCGCCGTTATGACGACTATTACGTTGCAATGAAGAAGCTTTCTGCGGACGGTACTATCGGTGATATTATCAGCATAGAATCCCGCGTTCACGGCGACCACGGCGTTCCCGGAGACTGGAGAAAAACCGTGGAAAAGGGCGGCGGTATGCTCTATGACTGGGGCGTTCACATGATCGACCAGCAGCTCTGGATGCTTGGCTACGATGTTGAAAGCGTATATGCTCGTTTCGACTATCTCACCGGTATTCCTGTGGACGACGGTTGCTTCATTGATATTAAGCTGAAGAGCGGTAAGAATCTTCATGTTGAGATCTGCACCTATAATTTCATTCAGCTTCCTTTGATGTATATGAGAGGAACCACAGGTACTGCCATTTGCAATAATTGGATGGATGATATCCATATAACCCGTTGCACAGCATGGGGCTCTCACGATGATATCCGCCCCACAAAGACCGCTTCCGGTCTCTCAAAAACGATGGCCCCCAGAACAGACAGAGCGATGGAGAGCTTCAGTATTCCCCGTCCCGCTGTTAACGTTCACGATTATTACCGCAATTTCTGCGATGCTGTCGACGGTAAGTGTGAGCAGCTTGTAACACACGATCAGATGAGAGTGGTAATGAAGGTCATTATGGCAGCGTTTGAATCTGCAAAAACCAATACCGTTATTAAGTTCTGATGTGCAATACGATTATCGGAAAGAAAAGCCTTGTAGAAGCCTGTAATGTGCTTTTACAAGGCTTTTCAGCTTTTAACGTTAAAGCTTGTGCCGATGTGGAGAAACAGTCGCTTTTTGAAAAGAGCCAAGCAAAAAACTTTATGTATGGGTTTTGCTAAGGTTTGCATGGCAAAAGGCGCCATAACTTAAAAAGAGTAAGAGCACAAAAATGAATGAGCTCATTTTTGTGCTCTTACTCTTTTAGGGTCTTTTTGCCTTTTCGATATCTTCGTCTTCTTTGGTTCTTTCATTTCAAGGAAAGAACCAAGAGGAATCCTTTTATCATATAGAAAGCCAAATTTTAATGTGTTTTCTATTTTACAGGCTCTTCTTCTTTAACTTCGTTGCCTGACTCTGCTGTTTGTTCTTCTTCCTGTAATGTGGGCTCATCGTCCTCTTTGGGGATTTTTTCATCTTCTGCGGGGGCGATGATGGGCAAGGGAGCTTTTTTCTTTTTCTTCAAGAGCAGTACAACGGTCAGAAATGCAAGGAGGAGCACAATGCCAAAACCTGCTGCGAGGGGCACTATCATGGCTTTGTGCTGAGCGAAAAGGGAAGGGATCTTTTCGGAAAAGTGCTTCCCGCAGGCATTTTTGCATTCGTATTCCTTTTCGCCCTCTTTGAACAATGTTGCCTTTTTGGAGACGGAGCCTTTTTCGCTTTTTTGATGCCCTGTTTTTGGGATAGATTCACTGTAGCTGTGAGAGCAAACAGAGCAGGTGTAGGTACGCAGGCCGTCCTTTTCGCAAAGGGCAGGAGAGGAGGAGCTTTCGTATGTATGTCCTGCTTCGGGGGTGTTCTTCGTTTCCTCTGCAAGGCATCTGGAGCATCGCAGAGTTTCCCTTCCTTCCTCTGTGCAGGTGGGGTGGAGCTTTGAAACGGTCTCAAAGCTGTGCCCGAGGGCGGGAGTCGTTTCGTTTAGTTCCTCGTTGCAACGCGTGCAGTTTCCCTTAGTGTAGCCATCCTGTGTGCAGGTTGGCTCTGCGGTGCTCCCATTAGGAAGGGAGTGGCCCAGAGGGGCGGATTCTTCGGTATATTCATGGTTGCAGACAGAGCATTTATAAGTGCGATACCCTTTATTTGTGCAGTCAGGATCCGCGTCGGCTGTGAGGGAGTAGCTGTGGCCTTCCGCCTTATATATATCACGGAAGCTGAAGCTGCAGTTTGTGCAGGTATATTGCTTGTAGCCGTCTTTCGTATGGGTGACGGCTTTTTCATCCGAAACAACGAAATTATGCTGAGAAGGTGCAGGAACAACGGTAGTCTTTGTATGTATCTCTCCTGTCCACCCCTTTTCCTCAAGGCTTCGGGTTATTCTGCATTCGTAGACCGTTTTTCCGTCAACTCCGCAGGAGGATTTGTTCTGGCTCGTCACCACCCAGTAGTGGTTGTCGGGGGCCGGAGCGAGGGGGGTGATCCCTCTCCTGTGGCGGCAGATCGAGCAGTGCTCACTTTTTTTGCCTGTGTACATACAGTTGGAGGGGTAGTCCTCTCGAGCGGAAGAATAAACGTGCTGATGGTTGGTGAAATAGCTTATGATAGCTTCAGCCTCTGCCTTTGCCATCTTTTCGAGAGTACCTTCGGCAAAAATGATGTTCACATCACCTGCGTTTGAGAAAAAACCGTGCTCCACAATGATCGAGGGGATGCCGAATTTTGTGCACCAGGTAGGGATCGTATAGTAGTCGGAAAGGGTACCAAGGGAGGAATCCTTGCAGTCCCACTGCTTTTTATAGTTCCAATAATATCCTTCCGTATCGTTCCTTCTCACAACGCCGTTGTTTTTCAGTCCCGTGGCGGCGGAGAGCTTTGCGGCTATGGAAGCTGAAAGCTCAGTTGTTGCATATTCATCTATAACGGAGGTGAATGTGGTAACTCCGTTAAGGGAAGCAACGGGATTTCCGTCAAAATGCAGGCTTATGAGGATATCTGCATCGTATTCGTTTGCGATCTCAGCTCTTCTGTAAAGATCAAGATCGTAGTCGCCGTCGCGGGTCATATATACCGTGAAATTTCCGTTTGCCAGAAGCTCGTCTCTGAGCAGTCGGGCAAGCTTCAGCGTATATGTCTTTTCACCTACACCTCTTGCGGCAGTTCCTACGTTGCCGCCGCCGTGGCCCGGGTCAAGTACGATAACTATTTTATCATCACCTTCAAAGGCAGCAAGAGAGCCTGTGGTAAAAGCGCAAAGCATTCCCAAAAGGAGAGATGCACATATAACGATTGATAAGATTTTTTTCATCTGGGTCAGATCTCCGTCATTTTATGGGCTAATTTTATCATTTCAAAGAAAATATGTCAAGAAATGAATGAATCGTTAAAGCTTTTTTTGATTTTTTCGGCCTTGCGAAGGAGCACATCCCGTCGGTTCTCTGCTTCCTCCCGTACAACGGCCGAAAGAAGCATATCCAGGGCACGTCCGATATCGGGGCCGCGTTCAAAGCCCATATTTATAAGGTCCCTGCCGTTGACAGCTAGGGTATCAAGGCTTATGCAGGCTCCCTCTTTTTCGAGATCTTTGATTATTCTTTCGCTTTCATCCAAATATTCAAAAAGATAGTGAAAATCGGGTGATTGGGCGCCAAGATCTGCTCTGCGTATGTACAAAAGATCGTATGCACCTCTAAAACCCACCTTTCTCAGATATTTATGCAAGCTTTTTCTTGTTGCAGAGGGGCGGATGTCGTGATGCTCTACGAGAAAACACACTTTTTTTACGGTGTCACCGTCTGCCTTGAGCCTTTTCAGAATATTACCTGCCATGACTGCCGAAAGATGGGGGTGGCCCTTAAAATGGCCTATTCCCTCATTGTCTGTGCTGTAGGCAGCAGGCTTTGCAATGTCATGAAAGAGCATGGCAAGGCGAAGGACAACGTCCTTTTTGCAAAGGGAAACGGAAAGCGCTATGTGATCGTATACCGTGTATATATGGTGAGGATTATTCTGGCAAAAGCCGATAGTGGGCCTGAGCTCCGGGATCAAGGTGCATATTTCGTCGCTGTACTCCGTGAGCACGTCTCGCACGTTGTCACCGCAAAGAAGCTTGCACAGTTCGCAGAACATCCGCTCCTCGGAGACACAGGTAAGCAGAGGACGGCAGCAATGGATCGCGCTTTTGGTTCCGCTTTCGATTCTGAAGCCGAGAGTTGAGGAAAAGCGTATACCCCTGAGTATGCGCAAAGCATCCTCCTTAAAGCGGGCGGAGGGCTCTCCCACGGCTCGCAATATTCTTTGCTCTATATCACGGATACCGCCGAAAGGGTCATATATTTTACCGCGGCAGTCCATTGCAACGGCATTAACCGTAAAATCTCTTCTTGCCAGATCTGCGACGATATCCATTGTGTATTCAACGCTGTCCGGATGGCGGATGTCAGGGTATGAGCTCTCTCTTCGGCAACAGGTGATCTCTGTCAGCCGCTTTCCCGTATCCACGGTAAG
The DNA here is from genome assembly GCA_015065395.1 of Oscillospiraceae bacterium. Taxonomy (GTDB): domain Bacteria; phylum Bacillota; class Clostridia; order Oscillospirales; family CAG-272; genus Avispirillum. Next base: position 3,029 of record SVQJ01000071.1, on the reverse strand, counting down.
AGTTCCGAAGCGAATACCGACGTCTACGGTCTTTCTGTCGCTGAAAACCGAAGTGAGCGTGCTCGGCTCGGTCTCTGCAGCGATATCGAAATCCTCAGGGGTATTTCCCATCAGAATATCTCTCACTGCGCCGCCCACGATATATGCGCCGATACCTGCAGCCTCAAGGCGCGAAAGAATAAGGAGGATATCATCGGGGATAGCTTTTCTCAGAAATTCAGAATCCTTTATGAGCTTTTCCATATCTGTTTTTCGGGACAGCCCGATTCCTCCCTTCATCAAATCCTCGGCGGATAAAAATAATATAATAATATGATACCTCTGTACTGACCAAAAGTCAATATGATTAAATAATCGGGATAAATTTACAAATTATTTTTCTGAAAATTAAACTTTTTATTCATATTTTACAAAAAATGTAGACACGGAGGAAAAAGTATGATATAATGATAGTGCAAAAGGCGGGGTAAAGGAAAGCCTTTGCGAGCCTTTGCAAATTCTATACAAAGGTGGGACACTTATGAAAATCACCATTAACGCAAGAAAGATCAATGTGGACGAGGCTCTGGAAGCGCATATTTCAAAAAAGCTTGCAAAGTTTGATAAGTTTTTCCCCGGTGAGGCGGCGGCAACCGTTAAGCTCTCAAGGGTGCGTGAATCCGAGCGTGTTGAGGTGACTATCCAGCAGGGTTCCTTCCTTTTCCGCAGCGAAGAGGAAAGCTCCACCTTCATGAATGCTCTCGATTGTTGTATGTACACCATTGAGCGTCAGATGAGAAAGAACAAGACCCGTCTGACCAAAAAGCTGCGCGACAGCATCCGCATTCCCGAGTATGACGGAGCTCTTGCCGAGGAGGATGAGTTCGAGATCAGAACAAAAACCTTCAAGGTCAAGCCTATGACTGCCGAAGAGGCGATCCTGCAAATGAATCAGTTAGGTCACGAGTTCTTTGTTTTCGTAGATGTAGAATCTGAAGAAACTTGTGTAGTATATAAGCGCCGCGCAGGAGATTACGGACTTATTATCCCCGAATAAAACAGAAAAGAGAGGATACTCTCTTAAAAATCCAAGAAAGGCAAAAGGTCCTAAAAAGAAGAGTGAACCCCAAATGAGCTTGCTCATTTGGGGTTCACTCTTCTTTTTAGATTACGGCATCTTTTGCTCTTTGGATTTGCTGTCCTTTTTCATGCCGGACCAGAGGGCAATGATTATCTGGCCGGGAATGCCGATAACGAACACCAACCATATATTTTTGGAAAGCAACGCAAGATAGATGCTTGCGAGCAGCGACCACATGAGAATGGAGATATAGATGTAATTGTACCGCGGCTTTGACCACAGGGAGTTGAATACGATCAGAACAACACAGCTTACGGGGATCGCCCATACAAACAAGAGCCAGCTGTCGTCCCAAATCTGGAGGATCTTTATGATAACAAAGACAACCGTTGCCAAAAGCCATACGAGGCACACGGAAAGCAGGGTGATGATTAGATGCATTCGGCTTTTTATCGTACCGCGGACCATGGCCTTCACGGGGATCTTGTGGTCCTCGGAAAGAAGATAGTCAACCGTGACACCGAAAAGCTTTGATATTTCAAAAAGCACTCCCACGTCCGGAACGGATGATCCCGATTCCCATTTTGAGACAGCCTTGTCGGAATAATTCAGCTTTTCGGCAAGCTCAAGCTGGGTGAGACCGGCTCCGCGGCGAAGGTCAGCAATATTCTTTGCGATGATTCTTTTCAGCTCGTCCATACCGATCTCCTTTCTGTCTTGTAAAAACATTTTATCATGCCTAAATCTTCGTGTCAATAAAAAAGGCTGAATTTCCCTTGTTTCAAAAGGAACTCTACTGTCAGTAGAGCGGTATTTTTGAAACTCTACCGATGAAAAATACGTTTTCTACCTGCGCTTGGATTAAGTAGGGTGACATTTGGGGAAAACTGTGATAGGGTAAGTACACGGGAACACCGCTTTTGGGATGCGTGCAAAGCATTTGAATTTCGGTTGTTTATCACGCACTTTGTGCTATGCACAAAGCAGGAAAAAGTAAGGTGGCAAAATGAACACAGCAAAAACTATTGCGTCTGAAAAAAGATCGGTATGGATCATTGCAAAAGCCGTAAGGGTCATAACCATTGCGCCGGTAATGGCGGCAATTCTTTTCACTGTCCTTTTTTTCAAAAAGGATCTGTCCGTGAGCACTTGGGACTATATTGCCGCGCTGGCCTTTATTTGCTTGCTTCCCGTAACAGCTTATCCACTCCAGCGCTTTTTGCCCCCTTTCAGGGACAGGGGTAGAGACGGTCAGAGAGCACTTGCATTTGTTATGTGTAATGCGGGCTATGTTCTCGGCGCTGTTTATGCATTTGCATTCACGGATAGCAGAGCCATTTTCACGCTGTTCTTCACATACCTGATGTCGGGAGCGGTGCTTCTTATCGTCAACAAGCTCGTTGGCTTTAAGGCGAGCGGTCATGCCTGCGGTATAGCAGGCCCCGTGGCTGCACTCGCATACTTTGGCGGCTCTGCTTTCCTGTGGGCAGGAGGAGCGCTGTTTTTCGGTGCGCTTTGGGCAAGTCTTTATATGAAGCGGCACACGGTGTTGCAGTTTTTAATCGGTGCACTGATACCCGTTCTTGCTTTTTTCATTCTGGTGGCCTTGGTCTATTGATGGGATGAACTGTCGCTTTTTTGAAAAAGCTTTGTAAAAAGCTTTATGAACGGACTTGGCATGGTCTTGTAGGGCAAAAGGTTCTATAACCAAAAAAGAAGGTAGAAGAAAAAAATGAGCGTGTTCATTTTTCGTTCTACCTTCTTTTTTGGAGCATTTTGCCCTTTAGCCTTCTTTTGCTTTTTTAAGTTACACAGGTTCTTTCCGTTTAAGGAAAGAACCTGTCAGACTGTCGAAAAAGGCGCAGAACGCAGAAAAGTCATAGCAAAGCGTCACAAAAAACAAACTCTGCCGATTAAATAGACTGATATTATAATTCACAAAAGCCATAAGAGCCCCCTGTTTTTCCAG